>DIXV01000027.1:0-4154 GCA_002436115.1 Streptococcus sp. UBA6071
CGTATTCAAATCAGAACGATCCATAATGGCATCAATAAAACCATAATCCAAGGTTTCCTTAGCAGACATCCAGTAATCACGCTCTGCATCCTTATGGATTTGCTTAACGGTTTTTCCTGAATTTTCCGCTAAGATTTTTTCCAAAGTGTTACGTGTTCTGAGTAGGTGTTCAGCAGCAATGGCCATGTCTGTCTGCTGGGTTCCCCCACCAGTACCACCCATAGGTTGGTGAATGAGGTACTCCGCATTGGGTAACATAAACCTCTTGCCTTTTGCACCACTGGAAGCAATAATAGTCCCCATAGATGCTGCTACACCCATGACAATGGTTTGAACATCCGATTTGATGAAATTCATAGTATCAACAATAGCAAGCCCTGCTGAGACTGATCCTCCTGGTGTGTTAATGTAAAGATAAATATCTTTGGTCGGATCTTGAGCATCTAAGAAGAGAAGCTGGGCGATAACACTATTTGCCATATTATCTTCAACCGGACCGGTCAACATGATAATACGGTCTTTAAGCAAGCGGGAATAAATATCATAGGAACGTTCCCCTCGGGACGTTTGTTCAATAACTACTGGAATCATTACATTCTCCTTCTTTCGTCAAGACAGGTACTACCGTCTGACGGGTTTTATTAATAACAATATGATTTTATTATAACTCATTGGTCAAAAAAGGTCAAATATCAACTACTGTCTTTAGCCATAGGCTGCTAGCCGACTAGAAGCTCCTGCTAGAACCTTACTTAGTTCCAAACAAGCGGTCTCCAGCATCTCCAAGACCTGGAACAATATAGCCCTGTTCATTGAGTTTTTCGTCCAAGGCCGCTGTGTAGATGTCAATATCTGGATGGGCTTCTTGGAGTGTTTTGACACCTTCTGGTGCTGCAACCAAGCAGACAAATCGAATGTTTGACGCTCCACGTTTTTTCAAAGAATTAACCGCCAAAACAGCTGATCCTCCTGTTGCCAACATAGGATCCACCAAAAAAATCTGGCGTTGATCAATGTCCACTGGTAACTTCACTAAGTATTCCACAGGCTGCAGGGTTTCCTCGTCACGGTACATCCCAATGTGACCCACCTTTGCTGCAGGTGTCAAACTAAGCAAGCCATCAACCATCCCAATTCCTGCACGTAAGATTGGCACAATAGCTAATTTTTTCCCTGAGAGGCGTTTTTGAACTGTTTTCGTAATAGGGGTTTCGATTTCCACATCCTCAAGAGGTAGGTCTCTTAGGACTTCGTAGCCCATAAGCATAGCAATTTCATTAACGAGCTCCCGAAATTCCTTCGTTGAGGTAGCCGTCCGACGTAGGATAGATAGCTTATGCTGGATCAGCGGATGTGAAATGACTTGAAATTTTCCCATGATATGAACTCCTTTATTTTTTATTGATTATACCAAAATTTAAAGGAAAAGGCTTGTCAAAGATTACTTAAACGAGCAAAAAATCCTCCTAAAAGGATTTTCAGCTCGTTTTTAAACCTTCTTTTGAAGCAAAAGGAGGGCAATTTGGTAACTTCCTCTCTTTATTCAAGGAAAAAATCAACCCTTTCGTCTATTCAATAACAGCCTTTACATGAGGACTAACTCTTTAAAAGGAGACAATACACGTAATTGTCCGTTTTCTTTTTGCAATGATGAGACACCTTCTGGGAACATCTAAAGTCTGGAGAAGTTGTTTGCTTCACTCAAGCGTAAACACCCGAGCAATTCTTTGGCAGGCTTCCTTGACCGTCTCTAAGGGGGCGGCAATATTAAGGCGGGCAAACGTCTTGCCTTCACGGCCAAAGCTAGTCCCATCGTTCAAGACAATTTTTCCTTCTTCCTCAAGTTTCCTCATCAGATCTGCTTGTTTCAGGTTATAGGCTGAAAAATCAAGCCAAATCAAGTAGGTGCCTTCTGGTTTCATCACCTTGATTTTGGAATTTTGCCCTAAATAGGCGGTTACGTACGCTATGTTTTCCTCCAAAACGGTCTTCAATGCCTTTAACCAAGGTTTTCCATGTGTAAAGGCAGCCTCTGTTGTTATCAGACCAATGGTTGGGATTTCATGCTGATTATTGGCCAATTGTCTCGTTTTAAACCGCTGTCGGAGCTTGTCGTTTTCAATAATAGCAAAGCTGTTTTTGGTTCCTGCAATGTTAAAGGTTTTGGTGGCAGAACCCAAAATAAGGGTAAAATCCTTGAAGGATTCGTCAATCGTGTTTAAGGACAGGTGTTTGTTCCCAAAAAGAGCCAAATCTTGGTGAATTTCATCTGACACCAAGATAACATCGTGTTTTTTGCAGAGTTGAGCAACCTGATGTAGTTCGTCTCTTGACCAAACACGACCACCTGGATTATGAGGACTACAGAAGATATAGAGCTTGACAGCATTTTCCACAAGGTCCTCTTCTAACTTCTCAAAATCAATCTCGAAGTGGCCATTTTGAATGCGGAGAGAATTCGCAATGCAACGGCGATTATTGAGGCGAATCGAACGCGAAAATGGTGGGTAAACAGGGGTATTGATAAGGACAGCATCCCCTTCTTCCGTGAAGGCTTGAATAGCGGTTGAAATCGCTGGAACAACCCCTTCGATAAGAACAATCTTCTCCCTTTTGGTTTCATAGCCATGCTCGGTTTTCTCCCAATGGAGAATAGATTGATAGAGTTGATCACTTGGGTAGGGATAGCCAAAAACATGGTTTTCAGCATAGGCAATGACTGCTTTTCTGATTTCAGGAACAGGTGCAAAATCCATGTCTGCTACCCACATTTGTAGGAGGTCTGGTGCTTGTTCGCTACTATGCCATTTCATGGTCTGTTGATTTAGGCGATCCGGTCTTGTTGTAAAATCATACGGGGTCATGACTAAGCCTCCAATACTCTCTTTAGGTCCATTATCAAATCATCTGCATCTTCTATCCCAATAGACAGCCTCAGTAAGTCATCAGTCAAGCCATAACTTTGCCTGACATCTGCGGGAATATCTGCATGGGTTTGTGATGTCGGGTAGGTAATCAAACTTTCCACACCGCCCAAGCTTTCTGCAAAACTAAAGAGTTTCACATGGTTCAAAATATAAGGAATCTTCCCCTCGTCTACCAGCTTAAAGGAAATCATCCCGCCTTTTCCTGGATAGAAAACCGCTTTAACAGCAGGGCTTTCCTTCAAAAAAGCAACCAGTTGCTGAGCATTCTTTGTCGCACGCTCCATCCGAAGTGCTAAAGTTTTGAGCCCTCTTAAGAGCAAGTAACTATCAAACGGTGACAGAACCGCTCCTGTCGTATTCAAATTATAAAAGAGTTGGTCATACAGGTCTTGACTATTTGTAACGACAACTCCAGCCAAGACATCGTTATGCCCTGACAAGTATTTGGTTGCTGAATGGACAACGATATCAGCTCCCTCTACTATAGGCGTTTGGTAGATGGGAGTATAGAAGGTATTATCAACCACCACTTTGGAACCTTTCTCATGAGCTAGTTCAATAAGCTTCTTTAAGTTGTATTCTACCATGAGAGGATTGGTCGGTGTTTCGATATAAACCACATCATGATCACCTACGAGGAGTTGCTCCAGCAAGTCTTCTTCTGTATGAGCATAGGTAAATGTAAACCGCCCTGCTTCTTCCTCTTGATTAAACCAACGAAACGAACCACCGTAAAGATCACGTACCGCCAAAACCTTACTCCCAATTGGAAATAAGCTAAATGCTAAAACAATGGCTGACATCCCTGAACTCGTTGCCAAGGCAAAATCAGCACCCTCAATAGCTGCTAAGGTCTGCTCCACATTGCACCTCGTTGGGTTTTTGGTCCGTGTATAATCATAGCCTGTTGACTGACCAAACTCTGGGTGCTGATAGGTCGTTGAAAAATGGATAGGCGTCACCAAAGCACCTGTCTTTTCATCTGATCTTATCCCTGCCTGTGCTAATATGGTATCAATTTTTTGTGTCATCTCTCTATCCTCCACATTCTATTAGCTCTATTCTATCACGATTCTAGCCAATTCGAGCCCCTTCCTTCATATTTATTTGAGATACCTTTTTATAGTTTTAAACTATAACCTCAGCATATTTGCTCTTCTGACCTCTGATGTGTCAGGGTATTAAAAAACGTTTAAGCACCGAGTCGGGCAACTCGATGGTTAAACG
>DIXV01000027.1:4398-4709 GCA_002436115.1 Streptococcus sp. UBA6071
CTTTGTGCTTTATTTTTTCCGATGACAAAGTCAATTGAGTGGGTCATCAGACTAAGGAGGCTGTAGCTGGCTACTCCAATTGCCCCTGAAACAATGAGATGAATGACACTGGAGGTTCTATCTGTCACGGGATAAAACTGATTAAGCAAAGCTTCAGATAAGAAAACACAAATCAGCATCATACCTGTTTGCAGTGCAATTAAGAGGCTACGGTTAATAACCAGTCGACTGCTGAATCCTGTGATGGAGCAGATTCGACGATACATCAACACGATAGGGACTGCTAAGCCAAAAGCTGTTGCTATAAGAGG
>DIXV01000027.1:4971-7608 GCA_002436115.1 Streptococcus sp. UBA6071
CCCATAGAAAAAGTAAGTAATCGCATTCCGATTTTCAAAGAGAGCCTGAATCATAGGAGAAAGCACGGTATAAAGCCCCAGAAGAATCGTCTCCAGCATGGCGACAACAAAGAGTCCAAGGGCTTCTTGGTCAGGAATTCCGTAGAAGACGGCATAAAGCGGTTTGGCTAAAACAGTAGCCCCAAAGACAGCTGGTAGAAGAAAAACCAAGAGCATGGTTAAACTACTAACCACTAACTTAGCTGAAGCACTTTTGTCCTTTTTGACAAAATTTTCAGTTAAAAGTGGGATTCCCACACCTCCGATAGCTGCTGCAACTGCAATTAAAATCATGATAATTTTATTGGGATTAGCAGAAAAATACGAGAAGAGGACTTTGAGAGTTGTTTGGCTTTTGTCCGTGAAAAGATGCATGCTATTAATGAACGTAAACTGATCAATGAGCTGAAAAATCTGAATAGCTGACCCTGTAATGATAAAGGGAACTGCTTCTTTTAGGGTTTCCAGCAAGATGGACTTGCTATCCACCGATTCTGCTGTTTCAGACTTTTGTAAAATCGGCTTGAGTAAATCTGCACGCCAAAGGTAGTAGATCAGGACTGAAACACTGACTAACATACCGATAAAGGCTGCAAAAGTAGACTGCACAACAGCTGAAACATAATCCTTTGAGCCCATTTTCATGATGAAATAGGTGGTCAAAAGCATCCATATCACTCTTATCAGTTGCTCGGCGACTTGGCTAATAGCATAGGGTTTCATGTTATTAAAGCCTTGGAAGACTCCCCTCATGACACTCATTGCTGGAAAAATGAGCACTGCTAACGATAGGCTATGGATAACCGGAATCAGCTCATTTCCGCCACCAGATATCTGGGCAAAAATAGAAGCTCCTAGATACATAATAACCGTAAAGACTAAGCCTAAAACGAGCATAAATAGTAAGAAAGCCCGTACCAGCTTAAAACTCAGCTCTGGTTTCCCCATAGAATTATACTTGGAAATTTGCTTAGCAACTGCTACATTGATTCCAACCGTAGACATGAGAAGGAACATCGCATAAATGTTATAGCCCATGTTAAACAGAGCATTGGCTTGAGCAGCGTATTGACCCATCCAAAGATACCAGGGAATGATGTAAACCGCACCCATGAGGCGACTAGAAAAGTTCCCGATAGTCAGCCAAAGCGTCCCTCGTAACATCTGGTCTTGTTGATTAACTTCTTGTTTGGACATAATCGTTCCTTCCAAAATCTTGTCTTATTTATTATAAACTTTTCTCTTGGACTTGTAAAACTTTGGCATAAGTTTTACAATATAAGTATGATAAAAATTGAAACCGTATTAGATATCCTTAAAGCTGATAAAAACTTTCGGCAAATTGTGCAAGGGTCACATTACTATTATAATTGGTCAGGGGTCGTTTTTGAGTCTATTTCTTATAATAGTCTTGCTGTAACCCCATCAACTCTGTTTTTTGCTAAAGGCGCAAGCTTTAAAAAAGAATACCTTGAGGCAGCTATCGTCAAGGGACTGACATTTTATATCTCTGAGAAAGATTACAACCTTAGTATCCCTGTCATCATGGTTAACGATGTTAAGCAGGCCATGAGTCTCATTGCCATGACCTTCTATGGCCATCCCGAGAAAAGCTTGAAACTGCTTGCCTTCACTGGCACCAAAGGCAAAACAACAGCTGCTTATTTTGCCTATCATATCTTGAACCAGTCCCACAAGCCAGCCCTGATTTCGACGCTAAATACAAGCCTGGATGGCAAGACTTTTTTCAAATCCCAGTTATCAACTCCTGAAAGTTTAGACCTCTTTCGCATGATGGCTGAAGCGGTGACACATGGCCGTACCCATCTTATTATGGAAGTTTCTAGCCAGGCCTATCTCGTCAAACGGGTCTATGGCTTGACTTTTGATGTCGGGGTTTTCCTCAATATCAGCCCTGATCATATAGGGCCTGTGGAACATCCGACTATGGAAGACTACTTCTACCATAAGCGTTTATTAATGGACAATAGCAGAGCGGTTGTTGTCAATGCTGAAATGGATCATTTTGACCTTGTCGCCGATCAGGTTACTGATTGTCCTCACGATTTCTATGGTGCCAAGTCAGAGAATCGTATCTGCCAGTCGCAGGCAGTTTCCTTTGATGTAATGGGTAAACTCGCAGGGCATTACGACATTCAGATGATTGGTTACTTCAACCAAGAAAATGCATTAGCAGCTGGACTGGCTTGCCTGCGTCTTGGTATAGCGCCTTCAGATATCAAAACTGGTATCGCCCAAACAACTGTTGCCGGACGTATGGAAGTTCTCAGTCAAGCAAACGGTGCTAAGGTGTTTGTTGATTATGCCCACAACGGAGACAGTCTAAGTAAACTAATTGAAGTGGTGACAGGCTACCAGAAAGGGAACGTTACCCTTATCATTGGTGCTCCGGGAAATAAGGGAGAAAGCCGTCGCAAAGACTTCGCTCTCCTTCTCAACCATTATCCCCAACTTGAAGTTATCTTGTCCGCTGATGATCCTAATTTTGAAGATCCTCTAAGCATTTGCCAAGAAATTGCTAGCCATCTGACACGCCCCTACGATATTATTGTCGATCGGAAACAGGCAATCGCTACT
>DIXV01000027.1:7844-8089 GCA_002436115.1 Streptococcus sp. UBA6071
CGACACGCCCCTACGATATTATTGTTGATCGGAAACAGGCAATCGCTACTGCATTAAAGCGCACCCAAACAAAAGCCGATGCCGTTATTATTGCTGGTAAGGGAGCTGATGCTTATCAGATTGTCCAAGGTAAGCAAGACACCTCCTACTTAGGCGATTTAGCAGTGGCTAAACAGTACATCTCCTCCCTATAAACACTTCCCCATCAAAATTATCTTTTGGTGGGGTTTTCGATGGCACACTAC
>DIXV01000026.1:0-1937 GCA_002436115.1 Streptococcus sp. UBA6071
GTCAGGCGACTCTTTTCCTGTTTCCACAGATGAGTTCACGAATCTCCTTGAGGATGGTTTTAGTTATCTATAGGGGTTCAAAAGTATGCTATAATGAAACAAGTAAGTGTTTTCAGGAGAAATCTCGCTGATGACAGAAAGGAGATGACTTGTCATGGAAGAAACAAATAAACAACCCCCTAAGATAATAAAAAGAATTGTTAAGAACTATGAGCTGTTAGAGCAATCAATCATCAATGAACTATCAATGGAAAACCATTCTCAACATGGGACTTCTACGGGTTCGCATCGAGAGGAAGTTTGGGCAAACCTGCTGAGAAAGATTTTGCCTCGAAAATTTGCTATTTTAAAAAATGGCTTCGTTATTGATAGTTCTGGGAATGCAAGTCCAGAAATTGATATCGTTATCTATGATGAACAGTATGTGCCCTATATTTTTCAATACGGAGAAACGACTAAACTTGTCCCTATTGAAGCTGTCTTTGCGGTCGTTCAATGCAAAAGCACAAATGTAGATAAATCTATTTTAGAAAAATGGGTAGATGCTATAGATACTCTAGAAAGTAATGGCGACAATGCCTACGCCTATACTTATAGCTATTCTGGAAATAAGGGCAGAAAAACAAGACCAATCAAAATCCTTTGCTCCCTAAGAAAGAAGGAGAATAAAAATGCTAAGAGTAAATTCGATATTGAGCTTTTTCTAGACAAGGACAAGGAACAGCTAAAGGTCACATCAAAATGGGAGGGGGAAACGTACGAAAAAGTCGTCAACTCATTTAATGGAGAGGGATCAATAAGGTCACATGATGATGGAAACTCTGAGGTATATGAAAAGAAAATATTTGAAGAAATTGCTAAAAATAAGAATGCAATCATTACATTTTCCTTTTTACTCAATCAGATGATGATGATGATAAATAATCCCATGTTTTTTAGTCACGAACAGTACATTAAACTCTTTAATGATCATGAGGTATCCTTATGAAACAAAAAGAAATAGAAAAGCAATCGCTTATGGTAAGCGTGCTGGTAAACTTAATCATTACTGGAGCAGGTATCTGGGTTTTTGCAGTAACAAAGATACAGGTCCTCTTTCTGGATGCTTTTTTCTCCTTAATCGGTCTGTTATCAACAGTACTTGCAATCATTATGGCTAAAAATAGCCAAAAGAAAACAAAATCCTATCCAGATGGGCTTTACTTTTTAGAGCCACTCTACGCCATTTTAAAATCATTGTTGATACTAGGTTTGCTCATTGTTTCAGTGGTGGGAACCTCAAGAACAGCCTACGCCTATTTCTCTACTGGTATAGGGGAAGCCATGCATCTTGATCCAGTATTACCTTATGCGGTTAGCATGGTGGTGTTGTGTTTTGGGCTGAGCTATTTCAATTATGCACAAAATAAGAAGATTAACCACGTCAGTACCATTTTGGAAGTAGAATCCAAATCAAATTTCATAGATGGGCTACAGTCTTTGAGTATAGGGTTTGCAATCTTTTTCCTGTATTTCATTGACATTAATGGGCCGCTAGGCTTCTTACATTACACGGGGGATTTCTTTGTGACAAGTGCCTTGGTTCTCTTGTCCGTAGAGCAACCCATTAAAATCCTGATTCTGTCCTTCAAGGAGTTGTCCAATGGTACAACAAGTGATAAAGAGATTAAGGAGCAAGTTACCAGAGTTCTCACTCCTCATCTTAGCCATCTGCCATCAGATACACGATTGGATATTTTTAAAGTCGGCACACATCTTAAGATTCGCATCACTTTGGCTCCAGGAGGCAAAGTCTACAGTTATAAAACATACAATAAGCTAAGAAAAAAGATTATTGCAGATCTTAATACCTATTATGACAGTATTGATCTGGTCTTTATACTATGAGACATAGGAGATGGCCAAGGAAGAAAGAAAAATGCATTTCTTAAGAAGTC
>DIXV01000026.1:2084-2872 GCA_002436115.1 Streptococcus sp. UBA6071
AGAAAAATGCATTTCTTAAGAAGTCCTTAGTAGGAAGGCTTGGTCTTCTTCTTTGAGACTCTAAAGTTATGCAAGAGCATCCAAGAGCTAGCCAACGAAAGGTTTGGTAAGCTCATGACAGTACTTAAAAACCCTGTGAAACAGGGATGTGTCACCTAAACCAGCTCATAACCAGCCGTTGATAGAAGCGCTAGGGCCTTATCAAACTGTTCTTTTTTGACAAAAATATAATCGGTATTATAGGTAGAAACAGCAAAAATCCCAATGTTATGTTCAGCCAATAAGCTTGACAGGTTTGACAGGATTCCGATTAATGAAAAATCTAAAACCCCTTGAATTCTAAACGCCTTCCAGCCATTGTCACACGCTACTAGATTAGCTGGCACATCACTTTCCAGACAAACAAGTGACTGTTCCTCATCGGTTTTTCCAATAAAGCAGTAGTCACTATCCCAGTTAACTTGTGAGTAATCAATAACCTTGCAGACAGAAAAGTCAGCATCAATCTTGTTAAGTTTCATCGTATCCTCCATTTTAAGGCTCATTATGGCATCTAGCTTATAACCAATCTAACCTTATTATACCTCGCTTCAACTGAAAACTAAAGCCCATAGATTCATCCACCATTAAAGAAGCGGTCGCTTCTTTAGAAGGCTAGTCTGGTTGAAGGGGTGGGAGCAAAGCAAAGCTAGTGGTTCTAAAAGAGAAAGGACTCTTTGTGTTTGTGCCAAGACAGGAGCGTTTACGGTGCAGTCCTTTCCTTATGATATAATAAAAAATAATGCAGT
>DIXV01000026.1:3074-3635 GCA_002436115.1 Streptococcus sp. UBA6071
AAAAATAATGCAGGTATGAGGTAAAGTCATGAATCTATTTGATCCCTGGGATAGTATCAGTATTCGAAAAGTGAGTCAGCATGAGCTGGTTCAGCATTTTGATTCAGAAATTCAGATAATGTATGTCTTGTCTGGAGAGGCGATGGTGGTGGATAATGGCCACTCTACGGAATTGCGGGACAATGATTTTTACATTTTTTCAAAGGCAACTCAATATGAACTTGTCTATAAAAAAGGAAAAGTGTTTCTTTTTACCTTACAGTATGTTATTGCGGAGACGCAAGCAGATAAGTCTTTTGTCTTTTCAGGAGACTCGGTTCAGCCATCAAGAAGCAGGGTGCAGGAGGTGTCGCTTGCCCTTCGTCAACTCCTTCTGATGTATGTTAGAAAGGATACCCCTGTTGCGACAGATATCTACGCCTGCTACTTTTCTTTATTGCAAATTTTAGAGCGGTATTACCGTCAAGAAGTTACCATTGACCCGTCAAAGCAGATGCACCATAAAATCGAGGAAATCAAATGCTACATTGATCATAACTTTGAACATGAAATCACACTCGC
>DIXV01000026.1:3867-10352 GCA_002436115.1 Streptococcus sp. UBA6071
CACCTAGCCAATCAATTATTCATCTCAGAGCAATATTTGTCACGGTTATTTAAGGACAAAGTTGGGATTGGCGTGTCAGAGTATGTTGTCAAGAAGCGGTTAGAGAAGGTTAGAAAACGCCTATTGATGACAGAAGACTCTATTACTGATATTGTTTTTGCATCGGGTTTTTCGAACATCAATTCCTTTAATCGCCTGTTTAAAAAATACCAAGGGATGACACCGAGTGAGTTTCGGACAGAGAGTAAAAAGAATCTAGTGGTGACCAGTAGCCCCAATAGCATACCAGCAGAAGATTTTACAGAAATTCAAGATTGTTTAGAAGAAACAGTTCGGCCTGAAAGGTCACAAGAATTGAGGGTGTCTGTAAAGCAAGGGAGAGAATTTCCTAGCCCAAACACTATGATTAACCTAGGCTATGCTGGGGATTTGCTGCATCGTCGTCTTATCAGAGAAGCCCGAATCATGATGGGCTATACACGGTTTGCCCATGGCAGGATTTGGGGCATCATCAGTGATGAGATCATGGTTCAAGAAGGTGCACGCTTTGATTTTACAAAAGTGGATGACATCTTACAGGCGGTACTGGACTTGAAGTTAAAACCTTTTTTAGACTTGGGTTTTAAAGGGAAAGTTATTCATGAGAATAATCTTTCCATCGTGAAACAAGAAAGCTTTCAATTAAAGAGTTCGCAACTAGAGAGTTTGCTGGAACGCTACCGAGCTTTTATGGAGCATATCGTTGATGTTTTTGGTTATGATGAAGTATCGACTTGGCACATTGAATTATGGAAGCCTAATACACTAGTCTTAAAGGCGACACATCAAGAAGACCTATCCTACCTGTACAAAGATGGCAAGAGAATTGATATCTCTACGAATCAGGGGTATTTTACCTATTTTTCTGAAGTGAAGAAGGTGATCAAAAAGAGTGCTCCAGATCTTTTGGTTGGTGGTTGTGGTTTGAGCATTGATATAGAAGAAAAGAACCTAGAGTCTTTCTTACACGACTGGTTTATCCAAAAAGAAGGGCCAGATTTTATTAGCGTCAGCATTTTTCCGATAGATGATGTGGCCATATCTTTGGCAAAGGGCAAGGAAAGTGCGCTCATCTCATCAAATTCCGAGTATGCCATTGCTGCGGTCAGTAGGTTAAAGGATTTTCTGACGAGTCTGGATGGGTCAATGCAATTGTATGTGACAGAGTTTAACATAACCATCAATAGTCGAGATATTATTAATGACACAGCCTTTAAAGGCCCTTATATCTTAAAAAACCTGATTCCTATGTTGGAGTACTGTGCTATCGTAGGCTACTGGCAGTTGTCTGATTTTTCAGTGGTGACGACAGAGGTCTCTAGAAATGAGATTTTTGGTGGGATTGGTATTCTTTCTAAGAATGGTGTGGCAAAGCCAGCCTTTTTTGCCTTTGATTTTTTGAATAATCTAGGAAATGAGCTCCTGTACTTGGGGGATGGAATTGTGATAACCAAGCGGAAAAATAAGCTCATTCTCCTCTTATACCACTATTGCCACCTTAATCCGAATTATTACTATAGCAGTCGGACAATATTTAACAAGCATAATGCTGTGGAGATGTTTGAAAACGATGGGAAGCAGCAGTTTACCCTCCATCTAGAAGACATTGACTACCAAACAAAATTGCAGATGAAGATGAGAAGAATGGGTCTTGATAACGGTGCTTTCTTAGCAGAAGCAAATAAACTGAGTCGTCAAGATTACTTTAGGAAAGAAGAAATTGAGTATTTAAAGCATCGTTGTATCCCTGTTTTGAAAAAAGAGTCGCTAGCGATTCGAGAGTCAAAATTAGAAATCAATGTGGCGCTAAACCCTCATGACATGGTTTTGATTGAGCTAAGCTAATAAAGTATGTGTTATTTTTAAACAGCCCTATTTGACATCATTGATAAAGTTAGAAACGTACTAGAGATAGTGCGTTTTTGTATTTGTGAAACGCTTTCATTTTCTGGTTTAATATGAGTAAGAAGTCGTTGCAACACTGCTTATCAAAAGGAGGTAAAGGATGAGGTTATATCTAGTGCGACATGGGCAAACCTATCTCAATAAATACAAACGCATGCAGGGCTGGTCAGATACACCATTGACAGATGAGGGTAAAAAGAGTGCCCTGATCTGTGGAGAGGCCTTGAGGGCTTACCCTATTACGCAAATGGTGACAAGTGACTTAGGGAGAACGATTGAAACAGGACAATTGATTGCTGAGAAACTTTCCTTGACTGTAGTACCCCATAGGCTGTCAGAGTTTCGGGAAACGTTTTTTGGGTCTTATGAAGGAGGTAAAGCAGAGGTTACTTGGCAAGAGGTGGCAAGGAAGGCTGGTTTTGCTTCTGTGGGGGACTTGTATCGTCATGCCTCCATTTCTGAAATCATGGATGCCTTTCATAAGGCTGATCCAAGTGGTGATGCAGAGGACTATGCTTGCTTTATCCAACGTTTGAAAGATGGCATGGCTCGCCTGCAAGAGCTGTTTGCGGAGGATGACCATATCGTTGTCGTCACGCATGGTAATACCATCCGAAACTTAGCCTACCTGATTGATTCGACAGTTGATTGTTCTGAGGAGCTGGTGAATGCAGCAATCAGTATTTTAGCTATTCAAGGAGATGACACACAATTACTATCCTATAACAAACAACCATTTACAGCTATGGTGGAGGAAGACAAATGAAATACCAAAAATTAATTGAGGCTATCTTAGAAGCGGTTGGTGGCAAAGAGAATGTCGTGAGTGCGACGCACTGTTTTACGAGATTGAGGCTACACTTTCGAGACGACAGCATCGTTGATGATGCCAAGGTCAAGGCGATATCGGGTGTCGTTGGGGTCAATAAACAAGGTAAGGAATACCAGCTGATTATCGGAACAGAGGTAGGAAACCTTTATCCAGAATTTGTAGACCTTGTGGGATTGAAGGCGATGGATCAGGTTCCAATCAGAGAACCAGAAGCCAAGGAAAAATTCTTTGATAAGGTGATTGGCATCGTTGTTGGGACCTTTGTTCCCCTAATTGGTCTAATCGCTGCGGGGGGAACGTTAAAAGGGTTGCTTTCTCTCTTTGTACAAATGAAATTGCTTTCAAGCGACTCCAGTACTTATATGTTGCTTTACGCGACAGCCAATGCCATCTTCTATTTCTTTCCGATTTTTATTGGTTTTACAGCGGGTAAAAAATTTAAGGCAACGCCTTATCTCTCTGCCTTAGTTGGGGCAATCTTGATTTATCCGAGTATCATCCAAGCAGTGGAGGCGGGAGCAAAGGGAGATTTGTTCGGCATTCCTCTCTCCTACATTAACTATTCAAATACTGTCCTGCCTGCGATTTTTGCGGCTTGGCTGGTTTCTGTCTTAGAGAAATTTTTTAAAAAGCATATTCCACACGTTTTACAGATGGTATTTGTCCCATTCTTTGTCTTGATTATCGCAATTCCTGTGGTCTTATTAGGTGTTGGACCAATCATTACAGTACTTTCCAATGGTTTATCAATCGGTTTGGAATGGATTTATAACCTAAGTCCTCTATTGACAGGTCTTATCTTTGGTGGTTTGTGGTCTCTTATCATCTTGTTTGGCCTTGCTTGGGGAATTGTTCCAATATTGATCAACTATACTGTTCAATACGGAAATGACCCTATTTATGGGATGTTGGCACCAGCTGCGCTTGGTATGGCAGGAGCCGTCTTAGCAGTAGCGCTTCGGAGTAAGAATAATGAAATCAAATCATTAGGAATTTCAACAGGTGTCACAGGTTTGCTAGGAGTTACTGAGCCGGCCATGTACGGGATTGCCATTCCAGCTAGAAAACCATTTATCTTTGCCTCTATTGGAACGGGGGTAGCTGGTGCTATAGCAGGGATGACGGGGGTAAAAGTCTTTGCTCCAGGTCTATCTGGGCTCTTTAATATCTTTGCTTACTTTGGGGGTGAAGAATTGCAGTACAATGTTTTCTGGGGAATTGCAACCTTAGCAATAGCTTTTGTAGTAGCCTTCGTTTTAACCTATTTATTTGGAGCTTGGAATGACCAGTCCTTTGAAAATAAATTAGCTGGAGAATAAACAGATAGGGTTTGGTTGGTAGATACTATCACTAAATCCTTTTTCCTGTAAGGAGGTTGTATGGCACAGCATCAAAAACATATTTTTCCTTTTCTATGGATAAAAGGAGAAGAACAAGCACGAGTGAAGGAAGAAATTGACCGCATCAAAGCATCGGGGATAGATGAATTTGTTGTAGAATCCAGAAGGCACCCTCATTTTTTAGAGGACCCGTGGTGGGCAGACTTTGGTAGTATTTTAGCCTATGCCAAGTCTAAACAGATGCGTCTTTGGCTATTGGATGATGCCCATTTTCCAACAGGCTATGCTAACGGTGCTGTCAAAAAAAATCCAGCCCTAAGAAAAGACTACCTTTACTACAGTGCTGTAGATATCTATAGTGAGGGATATGAGCTAACTTTAAATCTGGAGCTAATGAGAAAACCCAAGCGAAAATGGTCAGATAGACAACGTTCAGATGCTTACGAAAAATCCATTGAAACGAATGAAATCTTATCAATAACAGCTTATCCCTTACTCTATGATAATCTTGTGTCGGAGCATTTTAGAGACCTCACCTTCCTAAAAGGCAGCAAACTAGCTCAGTATCGTTTTCCTGTAGGGAGATGGCGTGTCTTTGTGGTTTATAAAACAAAGGAAAATGGTGGTGAGGCAGATTATATTAACATGCTGGATAAGCAATCGGTTCAGCTATTGATTGATGAAATCTATGAGAGGCATTATCACCATTTCCGAGATGACTTTGGGAAAACCTTTAGAGGCTTCTTTTCAGATGAACCAGGATTTGGCAACACGACTGGTTTTTCCCGTGATGAGATTATCGGTCAAAAGGATATGGCCCTTCCTTGGAGCTCAGAAGTGTGTGCTTGCTTAGAAAAAGATAAAGGTCTCCTGCCCTTACTATGGCATGCCTCTGATGAACAAGGGAAAATGGCAGCGATAAGGCTGAAGTATATGAATCTCATTACAGACTTGTATAGCCAGAATTTTACACAAACCTTAGGCGCGTGGTGTAGAGATAGGCAAGTAGAGTATATTGGCCATGTGATAGAAGATAATAACATGCATGCGAGATTGGGAACGGGTGCAGGGCATTATTTTAAAGCAATGACAGGCCAAACCATGGCAGGGATAGACATCATTGGTAGTCAAATCACAGTGGGAGGAGAAGAAACGTTTCGGACAAATTCCTCAAAAAACGATGGGACTTTTTACCACTATTGTTTGCCTAAGCTAGCCGATTCGTCTGCCCAGTTAGAAGCTGAAAAAGCCAATCAGGCATTTTGTGAGTTATATGGTGCCTATGGCTGGCAGCTGAGTATCAGGAACATGAAATGGATTTTGGACAGTCTCTTCGTGAGGGGGATTACACATTTTGTGCCTCATGCTTTTTCGATGGAGGCCTTTCCTGATTTGGATTCCCCACCGCATTTCTATGCGAATGGTCGTAATCCCCAATTTCCTTTGTTTCAAGAACTAATGTCTTATATGGGAAAGCTCTCCAATGTTTTAGCAGGAGGAAAAGTAGAAGCCAAAGTCGCCATCCTCTACCATGCTGAATTAGAGTGGCTTGGGAAGTCCATGAAGATACAGGAGCCTTCTAAACGGCTATCGCAACATCAGATTGACTTCCTTTATGTTCCGAGTAATTGGTTATCTGACACGACTGTGACAGCAAGTGGGTTTGCATTAAACGACCATCACTTTGAACGCTTTATCATACCTGCCTCAGACAGTATTCCGAAAGCAGTATATGAGTTTATTGGTCAATTGCCAAGAACGTCTGTTTTGTTTATCGGCCACTATCCAAAAGGCTATGTTGATACCGAAGGGCTTCACAAGGTAGGCTTGGAGGACTTTCCTCTCGTTTCTTTGGAAGACCTGCCAACTCACTGTGAAGCCTATCGACAAGTGACAGTCTGCGATACGACAGAGCCCAAGCTAGCGGTTCGTCGTCAAAAAAAGGGAGAGGACGAGTGGTTACTGCTACATAATGAGTCCTTAAAGACCACTTATAAGGTTGAACTGCCTCAGCGGTCATCGCAATTCTGCTACGAATATGATGTTCAGACAGCGACTTACCATAAGGTAGAAAAAGGGAAACAGGCTATCCTACCTTATCAATTGAGCGTGTTTTTACTAACAGATAGCGAACTTGAAAGCACAGATAAGGACTTCCCTCGTTTAACACAGAAGCTACCGTTTGAGAACGAGTGGCAGGGGTCTCTCTATGCTCCGAATGGCCACTATAAAGGGGGATTTTCAACCCTTATTCTGGACAATATTGCTAGTCGGTACCCGACCTTTAGTGGCACCATCTCTTATAAAAATGTCTTCAGGCTAGAAAAAATGGCGATGTGTCGCTTAAGAATTGATAGGGTATTTGATGG
>DIXV01000026.1:10554-10769 GCA_002436115.1 Streptococcus sp. UBA6071
ATTTGATGGTTGTCAAATTTTCTTAAATGGGCAGAAAATAGCCAGCCTGATTGCCCCTCCTTATCAGACCACTTTAAGGAAAGGTCTCCGTCTAGGGCTAAATGAAGTGATTATTCGCGTCTCAACGACAGCAGATCGGCAATTGATCGGGGAAAAATTGCTCATCCATCAATTCGAACCGATGGAGCCTATAGGAATCATTGGGCAGGTGGAGC
>DIXV01000072.1:0-7102 GCA_002436115.1 Streptococcus sp. UBA6071
GTTAGATGTGACAGAGTTCCAGTAATCTGTGTTGTCCTTTTCAAATAAAATCGTTGGTGCGATTTCCTGAAATTTATCTATGTAATCGGCTGTTCGACCAGATGCAATGATGATATCTGGTTCTAATTTCTGAATCGCTTCTATATCAGGTTCCTTCATGTTTCCTACATTTTCCACCTTTTTAGTAAAAGCTGATAAGTATTCGGGCAGATTTGATGTTGGCATTCCCACGATAGAGTCTTCATAGCCTAGAGCACGAATCGTATCTGCAACCCCTAGGTCAAACACAACTACTTTTTTAGGATTTGTTGGGACGCTAATGTCGCCATTTCCTGCTGTTACCTTAATGGTTTTTGTTGTTGACGTATCGCTATCAGCTTCCTTAGTTGTTGATGAGTTAGCTTTGCAAGCGATAAGTAGAAAACTCGTTAAAAAAGTGAGTAGAACAATTCCTATCCATTTGTTTTTTTGGTGCATGATATCATAATCCTTTCTTATTATTGGTAAACGCAAATGGCTTTGCCATTAACCTGAACCAAGTTAACTTCCATGTCAAACAAGCCATCAAGAACATCTTTTTGCATGACTTCTTGAACCTTGCCTGAACAATAAATTTCGCCTTCTTTAAAGGCCACTATATTATCAACATACTGACTAGCCATATTAATGTCATGAATGATGATAACAACAGTCTTTCCAAGCTGATCAACGAACCGTCTCAGCGTTTTCATCATCGCAATCCCTTGTCGAATATCAAGATTATTGAGCGGTTCATCCAACAGCAAGTAATCCGTGTCTTGAACCAAGACCATGGCGATAAAGACTCTTTGGAGCTGTCCCCCAGATAAGGTGTTGATGTACCGCCCTTTAACATCTTCCAATTCAAGGTAGGAGATGGCTTCTTGAACCTTCGCCTTATCCTCTTGGTTTAAGCGATTCCCACTGTATGGAAAGCGACCAAATGCGATTAATTCTTCGACGGTCAGCTTGGCTTGATAGTGTTGGGATTGCTTGAGCATGGATAATTCTTTGGCCAATTCACGACTATCCCAAGCCTCGATTTCTTTCCCTTCAATGAACACCTGCCCCTTATCCTTAGGTAAGAGACGGCTCATGATAGCCATTAGACTCGACTTTCCTGCCCCGTTAGGGCCGATAAATGCTGTAAAGCTGCCTTTTTCAATGGCAAGATCAACCTCCTTTAAGGTCACCTGCTTCCCGTAATGTTTACTAACCTGTTTGATTTTCATAACGACTGACGCTCCTTAAAAATGAGGTAGAAGAAGAAAAGTCCACCTAGCAATTCAACCACCATACTGATGTTGAGATCGAATTGGAAAATCCGCTCCACAATCATCTGACCAACGAGTAAAATGGCAAAACCTAATATACTCGACACGACGAAAAGTTGTTTGTGCTGGTAAGCTTTAAGCAATTGATAGGTCAGATTTGATACCATAAAACCTAGGTAAACTAGAGGACCGACTAAAGCCGTTAAGGCTGACTGACCAATGACAATGACCCATAACAAACGTCTCTCTTCTTTCAAAACATCTAGCCCCAAAATTGTGGCCGTTGATTTCCCCAGATGGAGAACATCAAGAACATGAGACTTCTTCCACAGGTAAACCAGCAAAATCCCGATAATCAGCAGAACAAGCCCAATCACATCCTCATTGATTCGCTGGAAAGACGGGAAAAGCCTAGACTGCAATTGGTCGTACTCATTGGGATCCATCAAAACCTGAATAAAGGTCGCAGAACTACGGAAGAAACTTCCCAAGGCCATGCAGATTAGCAAGATAAACAAAAAGCCTTGCGATAATAACTTCCTTAACAGGGGCTGTAACAGCATAAAGAAAACACACTGGAGCAAGAGAACCAAGACAAATTGGTGAATAGGGTTCAGACTCTCCTGCCCCACAAACTGCCAGTAAAACCAGAAATAGCAACTTTGTATTAGAACATAAAGGGCATCTATCCCAAGGATACTAGGTGTCAAAAAACGATTGCCCACTAGGGTTTGAAAACTGATTGTCGTAAAACTAACTCCTGCTGCTACCAAACCATAGGCAAGCACTTTATAGAGACGATTTTTGATAGCAAAAGCCGTGAGTTGTTGACCTAGTGGGAAAAAGTAAAGGGCGAGACCAAAGATTGCAACTAGTAGCACCCCAAACAGGAGCCGTTTGTTTTCTTTTCTCATCTCACTCATAAGCAGAACCTCGCCAAAGAAGGAAAATAAAGAGACCAGTTCCTAAAATTCCTAAAATCAGACTAACTGATAATTCGTAAGGGGCAATCAGTAGGCGAGAAAGAATGTCACAGACCAATACCAGACAAGCACCTGATAAGGAGACTCGCCAGATATTACGGGAAATGTTATCCCCTACAAACTGCCGAACAAGGTTGGGAACGATGACACCTAAAAAAGGAAGCGAGCCGACCGTAATCATGGTCACACTGGTTGTCAACGCAATCAAAAAGAGACCTACCGTTTCCAATTTTCCATAAGCAAGACCTAGATTGCGACTAGCATCTTGTCCTAAACTCATCAGTGTAAAAGCTGCCGAGAATCGCCAAACCACTACCAAGATGACTAAGGATAAAAACAGCCATTCGTACTGATTGGTCTGAATCATCGAAAATGAACCTTGTGTCCAAGAAGTCATTGATTGTACCAAATTGAAGCGATAGGCTATCATCTGGGCAAGTGAACCAAGGACACCACTGTAAACAAGACCAACCAAAGGCAAGAGCCACCTCTCTTTGAAAGCCAAACGTTTGACTAGACGAAGAAAAAGTAAAGTGAAGAGCATGGACGAGAAAAAAGCAAAGGACATTTTTTGGAAAAGACTAGCCGCAGGAAAAAAGAAGAGGCTGACAAGAAGCCCTAATTGGGCAGCTTGCACTGTTCCAACTGTCGAAGGTGCTGCAAAATGATTCTGGGTCATCGTCTGCATCACCAATCCTGCAATAGACATGCTAGACCCTGCTAGTAAAATACTGAGCGTCCGAGGGAGGCGTGATTCCTGAAGCAAGAGCCACGATCGCTCATCGCCTTGCCATAAGGCCAACCAAGAAAAAGAACTGGCTCCGACTGACAGCGACAGTATAATCAAGGCTAAAAGCAAACAAGCTAATAATATTTTGACTTTTATTGGCTATTTCCTCCCTCATTAGATTCTCATTAAGATGAACACTTAATACAATAGCAAAATCTTCTTAAAAATTCAAGTTTTTATTAAAATTTTCTGAAAATTTAATAAAAAATAAAACCAGCCCCAAACTGAGTCACTGGATTTATCTGACAGAATAAGCCTTTATAGGTCATCTGCTAGTTTATTAAGTTTGCGTAAGCGATGGTTGACCCCACTCTTACTGAGCGGCGGATCCAGACTATCAGCTAACTGTTGGATGGAATACTCTGGATGGGCCATCCTCAGCTGAGCAATTTCCTGTAGGTCATTAGGGAGGGTTCCTAAGCCTATTTGACCATCTATTTTAACAATATTGTTTATTGTTTTAACACTTGCGGTTACAGTTCTGGCAATGTTTGCTGTTTCGACATTGTTAGCCCGATTAAGGTCATTGCGAGTTTCACGCAATATTTTAGCTTGTTCAAAATTATCCCTTGCAGACATTGCCCCGATAACAATAAAAAAATCCATGATGTCTTCTGCTCTTTGAAGGTAGGTCACTGTCCCTTTTTTACGCTCTAGGCATTTGGCATCCAAGAGAAAGCCTTTCATGAGCTCTACCAAATCCTGAGCGTGATCATGGTAGATAGAGTTTATTTCGAGCTGGTATCTTCCTTTTTCGGGGTCTTTAACAGACCCACTTGAGAGAAAGGCACCTCTGAGATAGGCTCGACTAGCTTGGGCATCCTCTAAGATGTGCGGATCTATCCCTGTGTCCAACCCAAAAAAACTATCTGCCAGATGAAGATCGTTTAAGACGACCTCGACCTCTTGATCTAAGAAAACCTGATAAACACGGTTCTTCTTAAGATTGGTCTTTTGATGGTGGCGCACATCAGCCTTAAGCTGATAGAGATTAGAGATTAACGTATAGATATGTCTTGCTACCTTGGCATTCTCAGTCGTTACCGAAAGGGTCAACCCTTTCGGTGTCAAGCCTAAGCTACCAGAAAGCTTGATGATGGCAGATAATTCTGCCTTGTCATGATTCGAAAGACCAATTAATTCTTCCTTAACATTGATTGTAAAACTCATCCACGTACCTGTATAATATTCATCAATTCTTCAACGACCAAATCACCATCATGAAAGGCTCCGCCTTTTTCCAAGCGAACAAAATTGGACGAAATTATTCTTGGGCATTGGGCTTGCAAGCCTGCAAAATCATGTACAACTTGAACCAGGTATTCGTCGAACCGATTGGCATCCATATAGTCTTGGGGCACCTGCTCAATATTGACCAAAACCGTATCAACAAAAGGTTTTGATGAATGACGGTTGAGGACCGCAACATGGTCTGCATCTGTGAAATGCTCCGTCTCTCCTCGCTGGGTCATGATATTACACACATAAACAACTTCTGCTTGCGTCTCTAGGAGTGCCTTACCGATTTCTGGAATAACCAGATTGGGCAAGATAGAGGTGAATAAGGAGCCTGGTCCTAGAACGATCATATCCGACTCCATAATGGCTGATACCACTTTTCGGCTCGCTGTTGGTTGGGCATCGTTGTAGGTGTTTTTAACATAGATATAATCAATCAGCCCTTTTTTCTTAATCAATTGACTCTCCCCAACGACTTCTTCACCATCTTGAAAGACTGCATGAAGTGTTAGAGGATGGTCGCTAGAGGGGTATATCTTACCCGTCACATGAAAAAACTTGGTTAAGAGCTGCATAGCATTATAAGTCGAGCCACGCATTTCAGAAATACCTGCAATAATGAGATTTCCTAGAGGATGGCCTGCTAAAGGACCATCGTTTTTATTGAAACGGTATTGGAAAATTTCCTCATAAATCTTCGGCATATCAGACATGGCAACTAGGACATTACGAAGATCTCCAGGCGGCGTCAGCTGCATGGTTTTGCGAATCTCTCCCGAGGAACCTCCATCATCAGCTACCGTAACAATTGCTGTGATATCGGCATCTTTTTTGCGCAAGCTGTTCAAGATAACAGGAATTCCCGTCCCTCCACCTATGACTGTAATTCTCGGCTTTCTCATGAACGGTTGACAGTCTCCTTTCGGCGGTCCTTATCCCGATGACTGGGGTTAACATGCCAGTTCGGTGCTAGGTCTTCAGCCAAACGCTTGGCAAAGGCAACGCTCCGATGTTGGCCACCCGTACAGCCTATAGCGATTGTTAAAACAGACTTGCCTTCCTTTTGGTAACCAGGCAAAATAGGCAAGAGCAGTCCAACTAGATGTTGGTAAAATTCTTCCGATTCTTTTGGCGCCATGACATAATCATAAACAGGCTGATCAAGCCCTGTCTGATTACGTAGACTTGGAACATAGTGAGGGTTGGTCAAAAAACGCACATCAAAAACCAGATCTGCATCCAGAGGAAGACCGTATTTAAAGCCAAAACTAACGACTTCAATTCGAAAAGCCTCTTGGTCACTACTGCCTAAAAATTCTTGGGAAATAGCCTGCCTTAATTTTCTTGGTGACAGTCCTGTTGTTTCAATGACATTCTGACTAAAATTCTTGAGCGGTGCCAAGAGTTCCCGCTCTTTGGCAATCCCTTCCAAAATACGACCTTCCGTCGCTAGTGGATGCGCACGGCGAGTTTCTTTATAACGAGCAACTAACTCGCTGTCCGTTGCGTCTAGAAATAAAATCTTATAGTCAATACTATTATTAGATTCCAATTGGTCCAAAATAGAAGGAACTTCCGCAAAGAAGGAACGGCTCCGCATATCAACAACAACCGCTACCTTATCATTGTCTGGGATGGACTGTAATAATTCAATAAACTTTGGTAGGAGGGCTGGGGGCATATTGTCAATCGTAAAATAGCCTAGGTCTTCAAAGGATTGGATGGCAACTGTCTTACCCGCACCACTCATCCCTGTGACAATCACGAGGTTCATTTTTTCTATCATACCATATCTCCTTATCTTAAAGGTTCTTTCCCATTATTATACCATAAAGTCAAGTCTTGTCGGTCTTAAACCCATCTTTTTGGAGCTGGTAACCCTTATAAAAATCAACTTTAAGCTGGATAAACCTCTCCATCTCATGAAGGAGTTGAAAAAGTTTGGCACGGGTTTCAAACTCCTGTCGTGTCTTAGGAAGCTCTCTCTTTCGAAATGTCTCATGGAAATGACCGATAGCTTCCAAAAGTTGCTGTGCTGGGTTATCTTGGCTAAGCTCTTGTGCAGCTTTTTCAAAAAGACCTGCTAAAATGACACTCTCTTGACTCTCCAAGCAACATTGATTAATGCTCTGAGCCATTTGACGCAAGATTTTACTCTGGTTTTGCCGCATTTCAAAATAATGCACTTCAAAATTAGTCTGATTGAAAACCTGATTGTACCTATCATGGTAGACCAACTTCAATGCTTCTTCTAAATGCCTATCTAAGGTATCAATCCGCTTGCCTTCATTGGTTCCATCTCCTTGGAGTAAGAAATGATTAAAGCGCATGAGAATAGCTCTAAGTTCCTCTTCAATCAAGTGATGGTAGCGGCCAATCTCTGCCTGCTTAGAGGGCATGTAACTGTTAGCAAGTAAGGCAACACCTACTCCGATGACAAAGAGCAATAACTCGTTTCCTAGAAAAGCCAGAGAAATATCCCTCTCCATAAGCAGATGGGTTACCAAAACTGTGCTGGGAGCAATGCCAGCCTCTAACTGCCAAAGATAAGCAAGTGGAACATAAAGTATCAGATATAAGGAAAGACTTAGAAGGGAAAAACCGAAGAGGGAAAAAAGGCTAGTCGCCATCACGAAGGCCAAGAGAACCGCAAACAGACGGTTTTTAGCAATCTTAAAGGTAGAGCGTCTGGTCTCAAGCACGCTTAAAAGCGCAATGACCCCAGCTGATGTGGCGTTCGCTAAGCCTAAGGTTTCTGCTAAGAAAATAGCTATAATCGTTGATAAAGCAAGTTTAAT
>DIXV01000072.1:7270-11870 GCA_002436115.1 Streptococcus sp. UBA6071
GTTGATAAAGCAAGTTTAATCGTTCGTTGTAAGACAGACATCCTTATTCCCTCCTCATTAGTCTTCCTATTTTACCATACCTGTCCTGCTTTCTAGAGTCCAAAGGCTTAAAAACCTCCAAGACCAAACCTCCTGTTAGTAACATAAGTCTTTGGTGGCAACACCGCTCTAATCATCTTGAAAAGATTAGCAATCAGCCTAGTTTTAAACGTTTTACCTTTTGCTTTCCTTTCAAGTGACAATAAAAGGCTAGGAAAACTTTCCCAACCTGATCTTTTTAGTTCGTTAAAAGCTTGCGGACGTGTGCCATAATTTTCGTATGCCAGCTTTGGTCAGTCGCATAGCGTTTATTGATAGCTGCCATGCTTTTTCCGCTATAATATTGACCACCTTCTGTCAAGTAGTGTTGCCCTAGGTAGCGAGCCACATAGTCAATACCTGCTTCAAAGGAGTCAAAATAGCCTGCACTTGAGAGAGGGCTAGAATCATAAGCCATGAAGCCAAAGAGGTTGTTCTTTGTCTGAGCAATCTGGCTTCGACCGTAGTCGGACTCGTGAATCGCTAAGCCTGTCAAGAAAAGAGCATTAACACCGTAGTTTTTTTCTGCAGCTTTAAAGGCTTGACCCAGACCAGCCATATTGGTACCAGCCAAACGTTTATTGATGAAGTCTGCGGTCACATTACTCTTGATCGTCACATCCTCCGAAAAGAAGACAGCTCCTTTACCTGAAGAAAATTGATCCGAGACATAGACGTCTGTAGCCTTGACTTGCGTCTGTTGGTTAGCGATTAAATAGTGGCTTGTTGAAAAACCTCCAATTGCCACACTAAGCGTCGCTAAGCCGATAAACACTTTTGGTTTCCTAAAAATCTTCTTTAAAACATCCATGTTGTATAAACCTCTTTTATTATATCTCCCCAGTAATACATGATGATAGCCATGATACTGATTGCTGGTCCAAAGGGGATTTCTTGTTCCCTTCTGAACTTTTTGAACACGCTTAATAGTAGCAAAATCAAGCCAGCGACAAAGAAGGACCCCAAAGAAATAATAGCGGTATCAATCGGATCAAACCATGTTCCTAAAACAGCCAGATAGAAAATATCCCCCATCCCAAAAGCTTCTTTCTTATAGTAAGACTTGGCACCATAGTAAATCAAGCCGTAGAGCAAAGCTCCCGTAAGCATTGACCATAGCATGGTAATGTAAGACTCACCTGTCATATAGATGACCACTAACCTAGCTAGCAGAAAGACCACTAAGACCGAATCAGAAATGTATTGGGTATCATAATCAATGTAGGCTACAATAATCGCCAATGACACTAAAAGACAGCCTGAGGCGACCATCCAAGGACCTTCTTCCTTTAGGATGCTATAAGATAAGAGCCAAAGCAAACCCGTCAGCAATTCAACAACTAAATAACGTGGTGAAATCGGTTGTTTGCAATTCCGACACTTAAACCGTTGTATGATGATGGATAAGACGGGAATCAACTCAATGGCTGTCAAGGTATGCCCGCAGGACGTACACATGGAACGTCCCTTCATGATACTCATTTCTAAAGGCACACGGTAGATGACAACATTATAAAAACTTCCAAAAACAAGTCCTAAAACAAATACTAAACTTTCAATCATATCTCCAAAACCTCACTTATTTAGATGCTAATACCACTGATAGGGTATTGTTACGAATGGCCAGTGAGAAAACCATGTCTTGACCTGTTGTGTTTTCAACCGTTAACTGCGTTAACCCATCTCCTGGGTCACCAATGTTAATAAATTCTCCCTTGTAAGATAGGACGGTCATGTTCTGGTAAGCCATCTCCTTGATGGTATCAATAATCTGCTCAACTCCAACACCATAACTCGCATCATCACCAGATGTCCTGTAACCTGACTCAGCATTCAAACTTCCCATAAGCTCAGAAATATCAAGGGTTTCTCCAGCTGCAATGTAAATGTTTTGCATGCGGTAAAAAGCCGTCTTTATATTTTGAGAAAGGGTAAAATCATCTGGCATAGGAATCTCCAAAGCCTGTACCAAATTAGGGTATTGAGCTAAAAGGTAACTCTCGTCTTCAGCTACAATAGCGGTGCTCTGTAAGGGAATATTTTCAAAGGTACCTGTTCGTCCTATATTGTAGGTCGTTTCAACAAAATCCGATTCCTCCACTTGATAACCGTTGATAGGCTCTGTAATAGAGAGGGTTTTGTTATCGTCGGTAACCAGATGGCTGGTTTGTGGTTCTTGCTTTAAGAGATGAGGATAGGTTTTGATACTCTCTTCCAAAGGAACTAGCCAGAAAACACGTTGTGGGTAAACCGCAATCAATTGGTTTTGGCTAGTGTCAAAAAAGGGTTTAAATTTACCCCAGAACGATTTGGTCGAAATCGTATCAAGGCGTTCTAAGTCCTTTTCGCTCAGGTAGCTAAAACCTAAGTAACGAAGATCCATCTCATAGGCTTCACCTGTTGTCAAGCTGTAACTTGCTTTAAAAGGTAATTCCTTATAGACCTTAACTTCTGCCTCACCTCTTGATTTGATATGAAGAACTTCTCCATCATTGACTGTTATGTCTACTGTCGGTCTAAAAACAACCGCTACATAAATCAAACTACTCAAAATAAAGAGACCAAGTAAAATAAGGGGAATCCATTTTTGGTATTTCGAAAGATTTAATGCCATCTTAAATCACACATCCTGCCAAACGAACAAGGAGGCGGCGATCGATACGACGAAGCAGGTCAATCATTGCATCTGAAACCACTTCATCAGCAAGTAAGATGGCATTCCCATCAGCATCTAACAAATCTTTTTGAAGACGTTTACCAACCAAGAGGCGTTTTTGCTCCGTTAAAAAATGATTGCCATCTTCTGATTGTGATGGTTCCTGTTGGGCAGGACGACTCTCTGTCTGTTCTGGTTCAGTAGCTGATGACGGTGATAAATCAAAAGCTTCCTCTAAAGACAGGGGACCTCTGTCCTCTTGCGTAGAGGTTTGCTCTGCTTGGGTGTCCTGTTTTGTTGCAAAAGCTTCTTCTTCACGAGAGACAACTGGTTCCGTTACTGGTTTAGCTACTGATTCCATTCTTGTTGAAAAATCGAACTCTGAGGTTTCAGCCTTAGCAGCTTCTACCTCTTTATGCTTTTTTGCCATGAGGGCTGCCGCATCAAACTGAGCAAAGATCGCATCACGATCCAACTCTTCCTCTGCTTCCACTTCTACTTGTTCTGGAACTTTTGTTTCCACTACAGGTGCAACAAATACTTCTGGAGTTTCTTCTTCTTTTACCACTGCGACTTGAATCGGTTTAACGTCTGCAACTTGAACAGGGGGAGCTTGAACAGTCTCTACCGCACCTGATTTGGCTTCATTTAAAATGATGTATTCTTTCCCAATCATCAAAATCTGAGATTTAGGGATTTGGATTTCATCACCCTCATTTTCTGGGTTAACAATCAAAAAGCCAATTTCGTTTTTTGGGTCAATATGATAGTCTACGACACGGCCAATCTTGTTACCGTCTACCGTAATAACCATTTCATCAAAAATGGATCCCTGCTTTTCAGCCAAAGCTGCCAAGCCATTCTCATCAATAGCTTGAAGAGCTGAACCATTCTTAACCATGGCAGCGAAATCTCCAATTCCATGGATATTGCTACCTGGCAGAAGGGCATAATCTTCTCCACCTTGGTTGGCTTTAACAACAAAGGTCAATAAAACCCCATCATCCACCAAGACTTGATGAATTTGTCCAAGGCCAATCCCTTTTTCAATTTCGATAACTGCAGTCCCAATAATTGTCCGACAACTAATCATAATACCTTACGCTCCTCTAACTTTTTATAATCTCTAGTCCTATCTCCTAATGCCTTAGGATGATAGAGGTCAACTTTGATAGACTCTAATAATTCTAACGCCTCACGACGCAACACTTTATCATAGCTATCAATCAAAATCTCCTTTAAATAGTCAACCGTCTCTTGATACATCCCTAGGGTCAACAACTCTTTACTTTCATACAAGAGAAATTGGAAGTAAAGCTCTTTATCTAATTGTTCTTCAACACTTAGAAGACCATCCTCATCTTGTTTTTCTTTGATGATTTCAATGGTTTGCTCGGCAATTGGTCTCAAAGTGAAGACATCAGAGTCAGTTGTAGCCGTTGTTTCTGGAACTACAGGCTTCCTTTCACTCACAGGACGAAGAGGACTGACCGTCCCTTCTGATTTGCCAGCCGTCTCTTGAGAGGACCACTCCTTCTCAAGATCTGTATGTGAAGCGATAATGTCATCAATCTCATCAAGGAGAAGTTGCTCTTCTACCATGCCAACCTCAGTTGGCGAAGGAGCTGCCTCCTCTACCATATACCCTTCTGAAGGATCTGACTGAGGACTTGCCGTCTCCTGTACAGATGCTGGTGCTTCTTCTTTCTCGTAAAACATATCTTCGAGCGACAGAGAGGAGGTTTCTTGCTCTCTGTCTCCAAGAGTTCTGTCTTGATCAAAGGCCTGTAAGCTCTCAGATAGACGCTCTGTCTCTGCTGATGCCTCTTCTGCTGTCATGTCATCGCTTGAGAGTAAATTGTCAAT
>DIXV01000072.1:12049-13864 GCA_002436115.1 Streptococcus sp. UBA6071
TCTTCTGCTGTCATGTCATCCCTTGAGAGTAAATTGTCAATTTGATCCAATTTTTTCAACATGTCCGCTAGAAGTGATGATTCCCCATCTAGCAAGTTTTCTGTTGCGGTTTGGCTAGTCTCTGGCAGTTCTGTCGCAAGAGAGGCTTGAGAAGTCACTGGTGTTTGGCTTGTCTGAGTCTGACTTGGTTGCTGGCTTTCAGCTCCAAGTGATTCAGCCATCGCTCCAGTAGCGTTAACAATGCTAACCGCACCGGTGTGGTCGCCCGCATATTGGTTGTCTGTCTCCTCATCCCAAAAAGTATCTACTGCTTTAGACCTCTGACGTGGTTTACGGAACAAGTGGTTTTTAAGGGCTTTACTTTCCTGGTAAAAAAGGGTAATGACGTAAACGCTCAGTGCGATTAAACAAACCGCTATGAAGGCTACTGAGGGCAAGTACGAATAAATCATTGGAACGCCCAAGACAAACAGTGCCATCCAGAAAGCCAAGAACAAGCGTTTGGCTAAACTAAGTTTATTGATAAATAAAACACTGATGCTGTGCAATATGGCAAATGCCAGTGCAAAAAGTTGCAAATACGTCATTTAAACCCTCCTTTTTCATTATTCTATTTTACCACGTTTTCTAGTTAGTGACAAGATTATGAACGGCTAAATTATCCAATTTCAATGTTGTGGCACTGCTTGAACCAGATGGTGTCTTGAAATAGAAGCCCTTAATTTTGAGTGGGTAGGTTGCATTTGAAATACTTCCTGGTGAGAAGGTGACTTCTCGCCATCCTGTCCAGTCAATTGACATATCCAGTTGCACATTGATCTTTTGACCAGATGCATTTTCCAAGAGCAAACCAACTTCACCTCCCCAAGCCTTAGAGGCTGACATGGCAAAACTAATATTGGTTGGCTGGCTATTAAGGCTCACTTCTGGTCCAGAGAAAGCCATTTCATAATAGACTTCACCATTAGAAGCTGGTAGGTTGACAACGTTTGAGCCTGCTCCTTCTTGGAAATCAGCATTGTCAACAGAAACCGTCGTTGAAGCCCCATTTCCTGTTTGAACAAGTTGTAGAGCAGATTCAAATTTATAAACGGTCGTAGAATTTAAGTAGGCCGATAGGTTGTTGGTCCCTGAACTTCCTAATTGCTCTAGGTAAGACGGTGATAGATTGCTGCTTGAGTCGGTCGCAGAAGTCCCTGTTGTGCCAGAGTTGGATGAGGAAGTGCTACTATCTGTACTACTAGAGATAACCAGCCATTGAGGAACCTTGAATGGTGATGTATTTGCAGCAACTGGAATTGGTGTCTGGTCAATCTTGCTGACCGCAGGCGCCACATAACGCTCCACATCTTTCACTTGGTAGAAGCGAAGTAAGATTTCTCCAGACAAGGTCGGATTGTCCACCTGAGTTGAGGCAACCTCATTCGGACGCGTCAACTTCAATTCACTGGATACGATGGTCTTATCATTTTCATCCACCAACTCTAAGAGCTTGAGGACATCCGTATAAGTCCCCTCGAACTCAATCCTAGCCGTCATCTGTGTGATATTGGTATTATCGTATTGGCTGGTCGCATCCGTGGTAGACGACGTGGTTGCAGTTGAGCTGCTAGAAGTTGTTGTGTCGCTTGAAGAGGCATCTGTATCGCTAGAGGCGTCTGAGCTAGACGAGCTAGTCTGTGTTTCACTGGTTGACTCTGCCTCACTCGAGCTGCTGGCTGTGGTCCCTGTACTTGTCGTTTCTTCTTCTGGAAACTCCAATTCAGTGGTCTCTGCAAAGCTGACTTTTTTAAGCTCAATCCCACTTCGGTTTAT
>DIXV01000072.1:14029-15430 GCA_002436115.1 Streptococcus sp. UBA6071
TGCTCAATCCCACTTCGGTTTATGAAGTCATCAATCTGAAAGATGAAATCTCCTTGATTGACCGTTCCATAATATTGGTTGGCGATGGTCAATGTCTCAGCATTGAGCGTTTCTAAGTCTGATAATAGTGTTTTTTTACGAGCTGCTCGAGCAGTCTTTTCATCCAGTTCTGTCTGGATGGTTTCGTACTCTTCTCTGAGCTGTTGGTTTTTTTGAAAAAGATCGCTAAGGCCTATATAGCTCCCTGCTCCTATAGCAAGGAAGAGGACAATCCCTAACATCTTTTTGTCTCTAGCACTTAAGCCACTAAGGCTAAGGCCACCTTTTTTCTCCATACTACTTTTCTCTTTTTTTGCCATTAGAACTCCACATCCTTCGTCTCAATCTCCATATTAAACTCATAGACATCCTCATCTGTTTCAGTCTCTTCATCCCTCTTTTCAATTTGGCTTACTAAGATATGGTTAAACTTATCTGTCTTACGCAGTTCTTCCTCAAACTTAGCAATTGACAAACGCTCCGTAGAGTAGCCTTTAATAACGACCTTGTCATTTAAGATTTCAATCTCTTCGAAGACCAAGTTTCGTGTTACGTGCTTGTTGATAAAATCCATAAAAGCCTTATTAACACGGTGGATGCGACGGAAGTCCCCTTCCAAGCTGGAGAAGATAATCTGGTCATTTTTGACCGTCGCAATATTTTTTTCTGCTTCATCTACAGCCGCTAGCTCTTTGGTCAATTCCTCAGCTTCTAAGAGGTACTCTGTTTCTCCAATGTTTGTTTGGAGAGTATAGTTATCTGCTAAAAGAAAGCCAGCTGTCCCAAGAAGGGCTAATGCAAGAACAAGACTTCCTGCGATAATCCCTAAACGAGCAGGACTCGTTTTAGCGGGTGCGACATGGTAGTCTGAAAAAAAGTTTAAATCTCTTATCATCATCTTAGTTGGCCCTCCTTATTAGCATAGCTGTTGCTGGGATAAATTCAGATGAGAATTCTGCTTCCATCCCCCAGATAATATCTTGACAGTCAATGGTGCTAATCACTTCTATATCACGAGCCAATCTTGACTTGAGTATGGGATTTAAGTAGCGACAAACCTCTTCGTCTCCAAAGATATAAAAATTTTGGATGACTTCGTTGGTGGTGCTAGAGTAGAAATTCTCCGTGTTTAGGATATGCGTAGACACATCCAAGACCCATTCATCTAGGGCATCTTTAACCATGAAGTTGGTGATTTCACCTGTCGCAATTCCTGCTAAATTCTGCATGATACTTGGCGTATCCATCACTTCAAGCAGGCGTGCATAACCCCTCTCTGAGCGATTGCTGGTTACGAACTGACCTCTGGCATAGAGAAAGACATCTGTAGCTGTCTTAGACAGATGGATGATCCCAACATTT
>DIXV01000072.1:15659-15877 GCA_002436115.1 Streptococcus sp. UBA6071
CTGTTCATCCACTTTTCTATGGCGTTGGACTGTAAATCAAAGGTATAAGGGGTCATCTTAAGGTAATCGGCCACTTCAAGGTACTGCTCTACCGTTCGTTTTGGAACAGCATAGGCCATAAGAGATAGGAGCCCTTCGTCACTTGCAGCCATAGCTGCTGCTGTAGGGGTGTATTCAATCACATAGGCTTCTGGTTCAATATCCAAATATTGCTGTAA
>DIXV01000094.1:0-1603 GCA_002436115.1 Streptococcus sp. UBA6071
CACACCTGTCTTTTGAAGGCATACCCATCTTTTCAAGCTATTGACTGGTGAGAAATTCAATGGTTGAGCAGGCAATCTGATAAGGTGCTAGCAAATCATCGATTGCCTGGCGAAGTGCAATTGTATCAGTATCTGACTTAATGACGAGCTTGGCTGTAAAGATTTGAGTCTGACCATCCAAACTCCAATAGTGGCTATCACTCATCTCAAGAACCCCATCTAAACCAGTGATTGCCTGACTCAACTTGGACATTTCTTCTGAACTGCTTGTCCGTATCATCATTATCTGATAGACTTGATAGAGGTTTTTGAGAACACGGCTAAAGATAAACAAGGCTATTACCAAAGACACCAAGGGGTCTAAGATATACCAGTTCGTTACATGTATAATAATAGAGGTCACTAAGACAGCAAGCCAGCCCAAGAGATCTTCTGCTAAGTGCAACATTACTGAGCGATCTAAAATATTCTTGCTTCCTTTCATTCTTAGAACTGCCCAAAGGTTGATGGCAACGCCTAATATAGCCATCAGAAACATCCCTGATGAATTAACCGGTTCTGGTGCTTGTATCTTGCTAATGGCTTCTCGCACGACAAACAAAGTCCCCAACAACAAAATCAGCGAGTTTAACAAGGCAGTTAACAGATTGAGGCGGCCAAATCCATAACTATAATTTACAGTCGGCTTCTTCTGACTCACCTTCTTCATCACAGCTGATAGAATCAAGACAAAGGCATCTCCTAAATCATGGACAGCATCGGAGAGTAAGGCGGTTGAATTAAAAGCAAAACCTGCAAGGAATTCACTAATGGCAAAAATAAGATTGAGTAGCGCTACAAAGCCGATTGATGATTTTGTCGTATGATGGTGCATCCTAATATCCTCCTTTTGTGTTATAATTTTATTATAAACCTTACCGTTATGGCAAGGTCAAGAGGTATCTATGAAAAAGCATCACTTTTTAACCATCGGTCAATTAGGGAAGTTAAGCAATGTGCATGTCAAGTCTCTGCGGTATTATGAAGAGATTGGCATCCTCAACCCTAGTCAAGTCAACCCTAACACAGGTTATCGCTACTACAGTTATAGCCATATTCCTTATGTGAAAATGATAAAACTCTGTGCCACTTATGAAATCCCTCTCCAGATTTTCAAGGCATTCGTTAAGGACAAGGACACTATTGATTTAGAAGCTATCGTAGAGCTAGCTCATGCTAAAATTTTGGAAAAACTAACCGATACTCAAGCTGATTTAAAACAAGTTGAGAAACTACAAGAGCGACTCTACCAGTCTCAGTTGATTGATCAGAAGCAACAGATTACCCATACGCAAGACAAACAACTTTTTTGGCTCCTGCCCTTCAAAGGAGACATCTTTGACCAGACCTACTACAAGCTGATGGCTGAGGCTCTACTTGAATTACAAGCCGTTGATTGCCAAACCCAGCATAAGATTGGTCTCTTCTATGAGTTAACACCTCAAAAAACGAACAGTTACCTCGCCATTCAAATCCCCGACCACCACAAGCGTCCAAGCAAGGGAAAATGGCTAGAAATAGCAGCAACTTCTTTCTCTAGTCGGCATATTCAACCTCAGGATAT
>DIXV01000094.1:1838-9614 GCA_002436115.1 Streptococcus sp. UBA6071
ATTATCGTCTGAAACAACCTCATCTTGAAATCAGCTACCCCACTTCCTAGAAGATAGCGCTCGATTACCGCTACTTCCCCTCATTAGGTATTTATTCTCTGATATGGTATAATGAGCCTATGAGAATTCAACAACTGCAATACATTATTAAAATTGTCGAGACCGGTTCTATGAATGAAGCGGCTAAGCAACTTTTTATCACTCAACCCAGCCTATCTAACGCTGTCCGTGACTTAGAAAACGAGATGGGGATTGATATTTTTCATCGTAATCCCAAAGGCATCACCTTAACTAAGGATGGCATGGAATTCCTTTCCTATGCCCGTCAAGTCGTTGAACAGACTGATCTTCTCCTAGAGCGTTATAAGAGCCCTGGCGTTCAGCGAGAGCGTTTTAGCGTCAGCGCGCAACATTATGCTTTCGTGGTTAATGCCTTTGTCAGCCTGCTCAAGAAAAGTGACATGTCTCAATATGAGCTTTTTCTGAGAGAAACAAGGACTTGGGAAATCATTGATGATGTGAAAAATTTTCGGAGCGAAATAGGGGTTCTTTTTCTTAATTCCTACAATCGTGATGTTCTGACAAAATTGCTTGAGGAAAACAATCTGGTTTCCACTAGTCTTTTTACAGCTAATCCTCACATCTTCATCAGCAAAACGAATCCTCTAGCTAACAGAGATAAGGTTTGTCTAGAAGACTTGGAAGATTTCCCCTACTTGAGCTACGACCAGGGCATCCACAATTCCTTCTATTTCTCTGAGGAGATTATGTCGACAGAACGCCATAAGAAATCTATCGTGGTCTCTGATCGTGCTACTCTCTTTAATCTCTTAATCGGTCTGGATGGATACACGATAGCAACCGGTATTCTCAACAGCAACTTGAATGGAGATAATATCGTTTCTATCCCATTGGATGTTGACGATCCTATTGAATTAGTCTATATCAAACATCAAAAAGCTAACCTCTCTAAAATGGGAGAACGGTTTATTGATTACCTTCTTGAAGAAGTTAAATTTAACCACTAACCCTTAAATCAACCAAGGCCTCTCAAAAAGGACTACAAGGAAGTAGTCCTTTTTAAGGTCTTTATTTGCTTTTGATAAGAAATTAGACTCACTTGTACAAAAATGCGTCATTTCTAAGATTTAGTGGATTTCTCTTAGTCAAAGGTGACAATCTTACGATAAGACCGTGAGGTTAGAAGGAAAACGCCGATATAACTGACTAAGAAAATAGAACAGATAATAAGAGTTACTAAGAGCATGAGTCCTGAATTATAGACACCTAGAGTTTTCAAAATCAAGCTTATCATATGGTAACTACCTGCTAGATGGCAGAAGGAAAAAATAATAGGGAGGAAAAAGACGGTCCAAATCTGCTTACGAATAGTCTTTTGAGTCTGTTTTTTATCCAATCCCACCTTTTGCAGGATAATGAAGCGGTCACGATCTTCATAGCCTTCGGAGATTTGCTTGTAATAGATAATCAGAATCGCTCCAATCATAAAGACGACAGCTAGAAGGATACCGATAAAAAAGATTGAACCTACCATTGACATGCTTGACACTTCAATTTCTGCTTTGACCGATGGATAAAGATAACTATATTTAAGATTCTCAGACACTGCTTGACTAAATTTAAGATTCTCAGACACTGCTTGACTAAAGGAATCCCTTAAACTGAGTTGTTTTTCCTTACTAATATCTGTATTAAAGCCTCCATAAAATTCGGTCGCAACAGTGGAGAGATTTTCATTAAGTACCGCATCATCTGGCAAGACCAAATACATAATATTAGGTACCGAAAGTTCATAGCTATTTGGTATTTTTTCTTGAGAGAAATCTTGGTCTACCCACTGAGTAACTTGGAAGGTCTGACCGCTCAATGTCAACTGCGTCCCCCCTTCCAATGTACTTCTATTGGTATAAACAAGAGCCTGATTACCCGAAAGAGTGATTTTCTTTCCAGTCATCTGCTTATAGTCGCTGGCATTGAAAATCAAAATAGCTGTGCTGGGTCCTTTTTCTAATGCTCCTTCTGATCCCATATCAATGGTTGAATAGGCATTGTTCCCAGTCTTCTCAGCAGCTAAAACTTTATAAGCATAGACATACAAATCCTTTGTTTCTAGTCCCTCCTTCTGGGCAAAATCCTTTAAAACCACTTCAATATCGGTCGCTTCTACAGTCTCCTTACCCTCTGTATTGCTAGCACGTAGAGAGAAATCCTGAGGCGTCTGACGATTTATCATGTTTTGGGAACTGACATAGATGTTGACACCCCCGACCAAGGTTACTAGAACCATAGTTGATAGGATTGAGATAGTCGCCAGTCCTGTAGCATTTTTGCGCATGCGGAAAATTAAGTTAGACAAGGAGATCATATTATTAGGCTGGTAGTAATAGCCTTTGTTTTTCTTGAGTGTGTTAAGAAAAACGGTTATCCCTGCGTTAAACAGGAGATAAGTCCCTGCGATAACAAGTAGGACAGCATTAAAGAAAGCGATGATGGCAGATAGGGAACTGGTCACTGTCAAAGCCATATAGTAACCCACACCTGTCAAGGCAAGCCCTAAGATGGTCTGAGCCAACAAGAATCTCCCTTTCTTCTCTCCTGCAGCACTTTCTCTAACCAAGTCCAATAGATTCATTCTCAGAATGCGCCAGCTATTGACTAACCAAAGGAAGAAAAAGCCCGCAGCAAACATCAGAACAACCCGAATAAGAACAACTGGTTGGAAGGTAGATGTAAGCACTACTTCGAATTTCATGACCTTGAGCAGAAAGGCATAGAGCAACTTATCTAATAAGAAACCAAAGCCAACACCACCACCAATATTGACAAGGCCAAGGAGAAAGATTTCAAAGAAAGCCATGAGGATTATGTGTTTCTTTTCCAAACCCAAAATCCCATAAAGGCCAAACTCCCTGGACCGATTCTTCATGACAAAGCTATTGGCATAAAAAAGAATAATGGCTGCTGCAACAGAAACAATGATGACCCCCAAGCCGAGTACTGGAGTCACGCTACCAGCACCATAAACATTCTTTAAGCTAGGATTTAAGGCCAAGGACATGAAAATATAGTGTATGGTAATGGTACAAATCGCTGCCAAAGAAAAGGGGTAATAGAGCCTACGGTTCTTAATCAGGTTAGAAACCGCTAACTTACTGGTCAATCCAAACATGTTAACTCACCTCGCTTGCCATAAGGGTTAGGGTATCCGAAATTTCCTGGAACAACTGGTGCTCAGACTTGTCTCCACGGTAAATTTGGTTATAGAGAATACCATCTTTGATAAAAATCACGCGCTTGGCTCGACTTGCCGCTGCAATTGAGTGGGTAACCATCAAAATCGTCTGCCCTTTCTGGTTGATTTCATTAAACACATCTAGAAGAGCGGCAGAGGATTTCGAATCCAGAGCCCCTGTCGGCTCATCCGCTAGAAGAATCTCTGGTTGGGGGATAATAGCTCTACCTACTGCTACCCGTTGCTTTTGCCCTCCTGAAATCTCATAAGGGAATTTTTCTTGTAGGCTATTAATTCCCAAGTCGTTACACGTTGTCACGAGCTTTTTCATCATCTCTGAAATTGGCCTACGAGACAAAACTAAGGGTAGTAAGATATTATCCTTGACCGATAAGGTATCAAGTAGGTTAAAGTCCTGAAAGACAAACCCTAGCTTCTCACGGCGGAAGGAAGATGCCTCGCTGTTTTTGATAGTGGCTGTATCAGTCTCATTAAGATAAACTCGGCCTTCTGTTGGCTTATCTAGCATGGCTAAGATGTTGAGTAGGGTTGACTTCCCTGAACCTGATTCCCCCATAATAGCCACATATTCTCCCTTATCAATGGTGAAGTGAATATCCTTTAAGGCTTCAACTTGGTTCCCCTGAAAACGGGTTCTGTAAATTTTTTTCACATGTTGTACATTTAGTAATGTCATTGGAAACTCCTATCCGGCAGTCAGGCTGCCAATCTTTATTCTATATTATTAGCATATAACTTCTTCAAGCAGCTTGCCATAACTTAAGCTTTCATTTTCACCATTTAATCTTACAAATCTGTAAGATTGTAGTTTAGGCAAGAAGACTTGCATCCTATTAGAATTGAGAAGAATCAAAGTCTATAGAGGAGACTGCTGACCTCTCTTCCCTGCTCAGGCCGTCATCAATCGATTGATTTGCAAGATGTCAAATACTTTCATTGATATCTCCTCTAGCTTATAAACCTGTTCCAAGATTTAAGGAAAATAAGGACATTTGGCAATAGGTTGCCTGCTTATCTGCTCGTTCACGCTCTTCGGGAGTCAGATTATGATGCTTATCAGCTCTTGTTTTCATTTGAAGAATCTTTCCGTGTTTTTCCATGATAGAACTCCTTTTCTGTGTCAGCTACGATGCTAGGGAGCAAACAACTAGAAACAGCCTCTCTATGTGTTATCACTCCTTGTTCTTTCTACATCTCTATCATATAAAAAAGGCTTAAGTCCTGCCATAACTTAAGCTTTCATTTTGCAGTTCTAACTTACAGATTGGTAAGATAAGTCGAAAGAGAGCACCAGAAGTCGACAAGAAAAGAGAGAATTCAGGTTTTCAAGTCCTATCACTCCAACAAAAGGTCTTCTCGCTTCAATCCTATCTTAGCTGTTGTCCCGTGACCAAGCTGAGATTCTAAATCAAGGCTATGTCCTAACTTCTGAGCTACCTGCTTGCTCAGGTAAAGCCCTAAGCCAGATGACTGTTGGGTCAATCGCCCATTATAACCCGAAAACCCTCGCTCAAAGACCCTATTCAAGTCACTAGTCTTAATCCCCAAACCTGTATCTCGGATAAAGAGGTTACCTTCTGCAACAAAGATTTCAATCTCTCCTTGCGTGGTATATTTGAGGCTGTTTGACAAAATCTGCTCAAGGATGATAAGAAACCATTTCCTGTCTGTAATCACCTTTACTTGGACATCATGTAGATTGAGCCGTAGACCTTTATGAATAAAGAAAGATGCATATTTTTTTACCAGTTCTCGGATTAGAGGCTCTAGATCTATTTTTTCAACTCGCACATCCTCATGAAAGCTCTCTAGACGCAGGTACTGCAAGACGATATTGGCATAGGCCTCAATCTTGAATAACTCCTGCTCTAACTGGTATCGGAGGGATCCTTTTTCTAAATCAGCAATCAAGAGGCTACTGGCTGCAATAGGGGTCTTGATTTGATGAACCCAAAGGGTATAGTAATCCATCAAATCATTAGCTCTTTTTTTCTCCTGTTCTCGAAAATGTCTCTGCTCCTTCTCAAGGTCTTTTATCTTTGAAAACAATTCCCTTTCTAGGGGGGTGTTCAAGCATCCTTTTTCATAGTAATAATAAGTATAATAGGCCTTGAAATTTGCCCAAACGTCTAGGAGTAAAGCAAAGGCTGTCAAAAAAAACAAGAGTAGCGAAAGATAGGCTAGAACAGGCTGAGCATCTTCAAAAATAGCTGCCATAATCAGTATAAGGAGAAAAAAGAGGGCAAGAACAATCAACCAAAGTCTACGTGAATAAAGGTATAACTGAGCAAAACGGCGGTACTTAATTTTTTTCATGCGCTAATCCGTATCCTACTCCTTTTTTAGTGACAATTAAGTCTGCTAGACCCAGGTCTGCTAATTTTTTACGTAACCTAGCCACGTTGACAGAGAGCGTATTGTCATCAATGAAAAAGTCGCTATTCCAAAGCTCCTGCATAAGTTCCTCTCTGCTGACGATTGTTTCCTTGCGTTCAAAGAGGATTCTCAGGATATGAAATTCATTCTTGGTCAAATCTAATTTGGCTCCTGCATAAGTCAAATCCATGCCCTTAAGATTGAGAATAATACCAGAAAACTCTAGCAAGCTCTGATCGTTACCAAATTCATAAGAACGACGCAAAAGTCCTTGAATTTTAGCTAATAGGACATTGCTGTCAAAAGGTTTCGTCACATAGTCATCTGCTCCCATATTAATGGCCATAACAATATCCATGGCTTGATTGTGTGAGGATAAAAACATAATCGGAATTTTAGAAATCTTGCGAATCTCTTGACACCAGTGGTAGCCATTGAAGAGGGGCAGACCGATATCCATTAGGACCAAATGAGGCTCTTCCTCAACGACTAGCCTTATAATTTCTGTAAAATCTTCAACCACTATAACTTGATAATCCCATTGTCTCAGCATTTTAGCTACCATTTGTCGAATAACAGCATCATCTTCAACCAATAAAATCTTATGCATGCTTGCCTCCTTTTCCTTTATTATAACGAAAAAAAGAAGAGAAAGGTATTTTTACCTGCACATTATTTTGAATACTCTAGTGAAGAAGGGAGAGTTATTCAGAAAAAAACTGGGGATTCTTAGACTAGCCTACAAAAGAACAGCCCCCAACTCTCAGCCAAGTACCCACCTCATTCGTATGTCTACATGCCTTATAGTAGCCCATACTTTAGTCTGACGTGTTTTCGTTTAAAACCATATGAACCCTCTCAGCCACTTGATAGGGAATACCTGTCTCAGAGATGTCAGCTACACTGGCCTCAGCTATTTTAGCCAAAGATTTAAAACGTTTCATTAATTTCTGCTTGCGCTTGGGACCTAGTCCTTCAATACCATCCAGACGTGAAGAAAAGGTATTTTTAGTTCTCACCTGCCTGTGAAAGGTAATCGCAAAGCGGTGAACTTCATCTTGAATGCGTTGAAGCAAGAAAAATTCTTGAGAATTTCTGGCCAAAGTAACCACTTTTAAGGGCTTGCCAAAAAGCAGTTCATGGGTTTGGTGTTTATCATTTTTTTGGAGACCTGCTACCGGAATATGTGCCATTCCCAACATTTCTAAGCTCTCTAGTGCCGCATTGACTTGGCCTTGCCCCCCATCAATAATAATCAAATCAGGCTCGGGTAAGCCCTCTTTCTTGACACGACGATACCGACGGAAAATCACTTCACGCATACTCGCATAGTCATCTGGTCCTACGACTGTTTTGATCTTATATTTTCGATAATCTCGCCTACTGGCTCTACCATCCAAAAAAACGACCATCGCCGAAACAGGGCTAGCTCCCATAATATTCGAATTATCAAATGCCTCGATACGGTTCAACTTTCCAATTCCCAATTGGGAACCTAGATTTTCAACAGCCCCATGGGTTTGCCGAACATCCTTCTCAAGAAGGTTAAACTTCTGATGAAGACTGACCCTTGCATTTTTAATAGCTAGTTGCACAAGCTGTTTCTTCTCCCCTCTTTGGGGTTGAACCATTTTAGCGCCAACCAATACTGCTGCTGCTTGCGCATCAATCTGTTTTGGGAGTAATACTTCTTTTGGAATCAAGTGCTGACTGTTACGGTAGAATTGACCGAGAAAGGTTAGAAAATCTTCTTCAGCCTCACCATAATAAGGGAGTAGTTGACTTTTACGCTCAATCAATTTTCCTTGGCGGACAAAAAAAACCTGTATAGACATCCAACCTTTATCTACTGCATAGCCAAAGACATCCCGATCTTGCATATCTTGGGCCATAACACGCTGTTTCGTCCGAAGAGTGGCGATAGCTTCTAATAAATCCCTGTAATCACTTGCCCTTTCAAATTCCCAGTTCTCAGAAGCAAGTTGCATTTTAGTCTGTAAATCTTTGATAATATTATCATCATGCCCTGTTAGAAAACGCCCTACTTCTTTAATCATCTGATCATAGTCTTCTTTTGAAGGCATCTGATCACCATGTGATAAGCATTGCCCTAAATGGTAGTAAAG
>DIXV01000094.1:9919-11317 GCA_002436115.1 Streptococcus sp. UBA6071
AAAAGTTTGAGCGTTTGATTCGCAGCACTGACATCAGGGTAGGGACCAAAATAGACACCAGTCCCTTTCTTGACCTGACGCGTAATCATCAGCCTCGGATGCCGCTCCTTACTAATTTTGATGAACGGGTAAGACTTATCATCCTTCAACATGATATTAAATTTAGGTTTATTCTCTTGTATCAGATTGATTTCTAAAAGGAGAGCTTCAATATTGGAACTCGTAACAATAAACTCAAAGTCGTCAATCTCAGATACCAAAAGCTCTGTTTTGTTATCATGACTTCCTCTGAAATAAGACCTGACACGGTTTTTAAGGTTTTTAGCTTTCCCCACATAGATAATTTCTCCAGCTTTATTCTTATGTAAGTAACAGCCTGGATTTTCAGGTAGAAGAGCTAGTTTTGATGCGATCTTTTGATTCATAAGCCCATTATACCAAAACTTCATCTTGATTGAAAAGTTGGAGGGAAAAATTCTTATCTTCCCTTGCAAACCTTTCTCCTTAGATCTGCTCCATATAAGCTTGTGACAAAAACGGTTAGAAGTCGCTTAACAACAGATTAGCAAGGATATCAGCTTGTTTGAAAAGTTCTACTTCTTGACAAAAGGAAGGTCTGTCATTCACCTAAAAAAGTTAGCAACTTGAAATGCTGCTAACTTTTCCTCTATGCCTGTTGTCCTAGGGAATGTCCTTAGACAGCTTATAAACGTTCTGTCGTCTGTAGTGCTTAACAGGATTTCGAATTCAGAAATCTGATTATCACGTCTCCTCTTAAGGTTCCCCTTTCATAAAGGCATTATTTTTCTTCTTTTCTTTTTCGTGATAAAACCCCTCCGAATAAGAGAGCTGTAAACCCAGCCAGTGGTGCAAAAGAGAGTTCCTCATCACCTGTTGAAGGTAAGGTTGAGGCTGCCACAAGCCTTGCTGAATCACTGATAGCATTAGTATTTACACTACTTCCACCAGTTCTCATGGCTGTATTTGTTGGGTTCACAAATGATTCTGAACTGATGAATGGTAGGTTATTAACAGTTGCTGAGACATTAGCCGATGAAGCCGTGTTTCCTCCTGCTATTTGTTGATTAGCTGAATGGCCACTGTTAGATCCTGTATCAACTGATGATGTTCCATTGCTTGATCCACCTGTGCTTGTAGCACCAGACCCACTATTGTCAGCTGATGCTGGTTCGGTGAAAATAGATGTCGAGCTAATAATAATCCATGAACCAGCTTCTTTTCTTAAAATATCACCGGTCTTGGTATTAATATGGATATCACCATCTTGGCCATCCTGAGCCGTAGGACTTCCAGCGCTGGCAGTGATTGTATTGCCATTTCGACCTGCCACACCTTGGTCGCCTTTAGCTACAGTGACAGTTGTCCCATCACTAAAGG
>DIXV01000097.1:0-2120 GCA_002436115.1 Streptococcus sp. UBA6071
AAGAAACCATCAAAACAAAGGAAAACCATATGAAATTTTTAGAACTAAACAAAAAACGTCACGCTTATCACAGTTTTAATGACCAACCTGTTGATGTAAAAGATATCCGAACAGCTATCGAAATTGCAACGTTAGCACCAAGCGCTCATAATAGCCAACCATGGAAGTTTGTTATAGTCAAAGAGCGTAAAGCGGCACTAGCAGAGCAGATGTCTGGAGCCAATCGTGAACAGGGAGAAGCGGCTCAATACATCGTAGCCCTTTTTACAGATACTGATTTAGAAAAGCGAAGTCGGAAAATTGCCCGCTTGGGAGTCAAATATTTGAGTGAAGAGCAATTGGAGTATTTCCTCAAGGTTTTACCAAATCGCTTTGCTACTTATGATGACAAGACAAAATCTGACTACTTGGCGCTCAACGCAGGCTTAGTTGCAATGAACTTTGTTTTGGCCTTAACGGATCAGAAGATAGCCACCAACATTATTTTAGGTTTTGACAAGAGTAAGCTTAATGAAGTGCTCGCTATTGATACTCGCTTTAGACCAGAACTGTTATTTACCGTGGGTTACAGCGATGAAAAGCCAGAGCCAAGCTACCGTTTGCCAGTAGATGATATTATTGAGCTAAGGTAGGACGCTTAACCTTAGCGGTCTAACTTTGGAGACAGAAGTCACTTTCGCTTTCCACTATAGATGGTGAGACCTTCTTACCTTTAGGGAAAGTTTTTTTCAAGCCGAGCGATGGGTGCAGTCTGTAAATTGCATGAGTGCCTAAAATAAGGGAGAAACTGATGGAAATTGATTTTAGAGCAGAGGTTGACAAACGTAAGGACGCCTTGTTGGCAGATCTTTTTAGCCTACTTGCTATTAATTCTGAGCGTGATGATAGTCAGGCAGATGCTGAGTACCCTTTTGGTCCGGGACCTGTCAAGGCATTGAAAGCCTTTCTTGCTCTTGCTAGTCGTGATGGGTATGAGACGACAAACGTTGATAACTATGCAGGCCACTTTACCTTTGGACAGGGTGAGGAGGAATTGGGAATCTTTGCCCACATGGATGTGGTTCCTGCGGGAACTGGGTGGGAGACAGCTCCTTATGAGCCTGTTATTAGAGAGGGAAAACTCTATGCCCGTGGGTCCTCAGATGATAAGGGGCCGACAATAGCCTGTTATTATGGCTTGAAAATTATCAAGGACTTAGGCTTACCAGTTTCGAAGCGTGTTCGTTTCGTTATTGGAACTGATGAGGAATCTGGTTGGAAGGATATGGCCTATTACTTTGAGCATGTTGGTCTAGAAAAGCCAGATTTTGGTTTTTCTCCTGATGCGGAATTTCCGATTATCAATGGGGAAAAAGGAAATAGAACAGCCTATCTCCATTTTTCTGGGAAAAACCAAGGAGATGCCATCCTTCATCGTTTTGAGAGTGGGCTACGTGAAAATATGGTACCCGAATCAGCGACGGCTCTTATGAGCAGCTCCCTTTCCATAGGTCAGGTAGAAGATCGCTTGGCCAGTTTTCTGGCTAACCATCCAGCGATTTCAGGGAGCGTGACTGCTCTAGCAGATGGCCAGTTTGAAATAAACGTCATTGGAAAGTCAGCCCATGGTGCTCATCCAGAAGCAGGTATCAATGGAGGAACCTATCTGGCAGCTTTTCTAACGCAATTTGACTTCTCTGGTCCAGCTGCTGCCTATCTTAACGTGGCTGGTCAGATCCTGCATGAAGATCATTATGCTGAAAAGACAGGATTGGCTTATGTGGATGACAAGATGGGAGCATTGACGATGAATGCGGGGATCTTCCATTTTGATGAAAAGGCTTCGGATAACACCATAGCCCTTAATTTCCGCTATCCAAAAGGGATTGGTCCAAAAGAAATCAAGGACTCTCTGACCTCTCAAGAAGGTGTAGAAAGAGTGACCTTGTCAGAGACAGGTCATGAGCCACACTATGTTCCCATGACTGACCCGTTGGTGTCAACCCTTTTGAGTGTCTATGAGCGTCAAACAGGGGAGACTGGTAAGGAGAAAATCATCGGTGGAGGCACCTTTGGTCGCTTGCTGGAACGTGGGGTTGCCTATGGTGCTATGTTCCCAGGCTACAAAGATACGATGCATC
>DIXV01000097.1:2338-3544 GCA_002436115.1 Streptococcus sp. UBA6071
CTATGTTCCCAGGCTACATCGATACGATGCATCAGGCAAATGAATTTGTCCTTGTAGAAGATCTCTATCGTGCAGCAGCTCTGTATGCAGAAGCAATCTATGAACTGATTAAGTAGGCACCAAGAGCCCCACCTATACCACCTATTATAGTGCACCAGAAGGTGAGCTTCTCATTGCTCTTAAATAGGAGAAGCCCCTTGGCAAGGTCGCTTACCCTAGGTGAGGGGAAGCCCAGTTAAGGTTGAAGGTTTACTACCCTCGTGGAGGTAACTGCTCAGCAGTGCCTTTTTTCAAAAAGACAAGGGAAAAGAGCGGTTCATGGCATCCGCTCTCATTCTGGGGTGATAAGTTTTTTTTAAGACCCTATTAAAAAATATATATTAGACACTTATCTGGTAGGGTGTTAAGATAGTTTTATTGGAACTATAACAAATAGGAGAAAAGGAGGGGCACATGCGTAAGATTGTTGTCGGAATAACAGGAAATGAAAAGGAAATGCCAGCTATGTCAGGCATCACTTACGATGCAGTGCCTCGCTCTCTTTCAGACGGTGTCAAGGTGGCAGGAGGCCTACCCTTGATTATCCCTGTTGGAAGTCCTGATTTAGCCAAAGATTATATTGACATGGTTGATAAACTCATCCTATCAGGCGGTCAACATGTAGACCCTCGATTTTATGGAGAGCAAAAGGCGGTTGAAAGTGATGATTATTCATTGATTCGTGATGAGTTTGAGTTAGCTTTGGTAGCAGAAGCGCTCAAGCAGAGAAAACCGATTTTTGCAGTTTGTCGTGGAATGCAGTTGCTTAATGTTGCCCTTGGGGGAACCTTGAATCAGAACGTTGAAGACCATTGGCAAGAAAAAATACGGGGCACTTTCCATGCGGTAGAGTTTAGCCCTAATAGCAAGGTTGCTCATCTCTTTAGAGAGCGTATTCGCATCAACTCTATCCATCGTCAAAGTATCAAAGATTTAGCCCCTAATCTAGTGGCTACAGCACATGATCCTCGTGATGGGACAATTGAAGCTTATGAAAGCAGAGATGGTTTTCCTCTCATTGGGGTGCAGTGGCATCCTGAGTTTCTCTTACAAGAAGAAAGTGGTCGCAAGCTGTTTAACTACTTGGTTCATGCGATGTGAGTAAGCAGAGATGTGCTAGAAAAGGAAGAAAAGCAAGTGAACTTCTTGCTTTTTTTTGTTGGCTTA
>DIXV01000097.1:3715-4919 GCA_002436115.1 Streptococcus sp. UBA6071
AAAAGCAAGTGAATTTCTTGCTTTTTTTGTTGGCTTATCATCAGATTGTTATCCTTTTGCGACAGATTGTAGCTGATTTCTAGTGACAAGTGGCCTGTTTATGCTCAAATCTGCTGTAAAGATTGCCCTAAAGCCTCAAATCTGCTATACTAAAAGCGATAAAAAATTTGTCTTATAAGGAGAAGTTAATGGAAAGTTTACCTAATTGTCCGACCTGCCAGTCTATATATGTTTATGAAGATGGTTCGTTACTGGTCTGTCCAGAGTGTCGTTACGAGTGGCAACCAACTGAAAGTTCAGAAGATACCTTAATCGTCAAAGATAGCAATGGTAACCTCTTAAAAGACGGGGATACAGTCACTGTTATAAAGGATTTAAAGGTGAAGGGGGCTCCGAAGGATATCAAGCAAGGAACCCGCGTTAAAAACATTCGTTTGGTGGAGGGAGATCACCCAATCGACTGCAAAATTGAAGGTTTCGGTGCCATGAAGCTTAAATCAGAATTTGTAAAGAGGAGCTAAAATGAAACGCACGAAAACAATCCTTTATAGTCGGCTTCTTCTCTTTGTTTTGGCTTGCCTAGGTGCCTTGCTAGAGATTATTAAATACGGCATAGGGATGCTCATGTATTATACAGTCTTGTCCAATATTCTGGTTGTCTGTTTCATGGGCTACCTCATTGTCCTTATGCTTCGGTCAGATGAAACGGTTTGGAATTCTCAAAAAATCCTCTGCCTAAAAGCAGGTGTCACCATGTCTATCATGATTACATGTGTTATTTACCATGTCATGTTAGCCCCACAGGCTGATGATTTTTGGCGCTTGGAAAACCTGCTTTGTCATTATATCGTTCCCTTATTCTTTTTATGGGACACACTTGTCTTTGACAAGAGGCAGCAATACCGATGGTTCGATCCGATCTTGTGGGCAGTAATCCCCTTACTTTACTCTATTTTTGCAATCTTCAATGGCTTAGTCACCAAGATCCCAGTGCCAGATGCTGAGGATAGCCCGTTTCCTTACTTCTTTGTGAACGTGACGAGCTATGGCTGGCCTTATGTGCTACGCATGACAGCGATTATTTGCATTGCTTATATTATGAGCGGTTATCTCCTTTATATAAGTAAAACGCTTAGCCGTCATAAAGTAATGGCATTAAAGACGAGATTGTTTACCAGAGCCCGTAGACCACTGCGGTAACTAA
>DIXV01000097.1:5156-8269 GCA_002436115.1 Streptococcus sp. UBA6071
TGGCTACTCTTTTTTCCTTGAAAATCGTTCAGTTTTTGGTATAATGGTCTTAACAAAATAATTCCTTTAACCCTGTCCTGTGAGGCAGGTAAGGAGACGGATAAGACAGGGTGCAGTTCAGTCGGGGTGTGCCTGCGTTTTGAGCATCTCCTTCAAAGGAGATGCTTTTAGTTTTGTCAACCCCGAGTTGATTCTTAAAACAGTGTTAGAAAGCGTCTAACAGTAGAAAAGAGGTAGCATGAAAACGAAAGAAATTGTTGATAGTGTCACTATGAAGCGTGCCATTACACGGATGACTTATGAAATTATTGAGCGCAATAAAAGTTTGGATACGATTGTTTTAGCAGGGATTAAGACACGAGGTGTCTATATCGCCGAACGGATTCAAGAACGTTTGCAACAACTTGAGGGTGTTGAGGTACCACTAGCACTATTGGATACTAAGCCTTTTCGAGATGATGTCAAGGGGAAAAAGGATACCAGTCAAGTAGAGACGGATATCAATGGTCGTGAAATTATTCTAGTAGATGATGTTCTCTATACGGGTCGAACGATTCGTGCGGCGATCGATAATCTCGTCAGTCTCGGTCGCCCAGCGAGGGTCAGCTTAGCTGTCTTGGTGGATAGGGGACATAGGGAACTTCCTATTCGGGCAGATTATGTTGGTAAAAATATTCCAACTAGTCGAGTAGAGGAGATCATTGTCAAAATGACAGAGATTGATGGAGAAGATGCTGTTCTTTTAGTCACTGAGGATTAGAAGAAAAGGTGACGTCAAGGGGTAGAACAAATGGCAATAACAGATGACCGCGTTTCTCTCAAGCATTTGGTTACTATGGAAACCCTCTCTAATGAAGAGGTCATGGGCTTGATTCGACGGGGAATTGATTTTAAAAAAGGGAAGGCTAATTTCAAGCCCAACCGTCAGTATTTTGTAAGCAATCTCTTTTTTGAATCCTCAACGAGGACCCATAAAGCGTTTGAAATGGCAGAGCTAAAGTTAGGCTTAGCTGTTATGGATTTTGATAGTAAGACGAGTTCAGTCAATAAAGGAGAAAGCCTCTACGATACAATTCTGACAATGTCTGCCCTTGGGGTTGACATTTGCGTGGTTCGCCATACAGATGTGGATTATTACCGAGAGTTGATTGATAGTAAAACCATCCAGTGTGCCATTGTTAATGGTGGCGATGGGTCGGGTCAACACCCCAGCCAATCTCTCTTAGATCTCATGACCATTCATGAAGAATTTGGTCAATTTGACGGTCTAAAAATTGTAATCTGTGGCGATATTACCCATTCACGGGTGGCTAAATCCAACATGCAGATTCTCAAACGTTTAGGTGCAGAGATTTACTTTTCTGGTCCTAGGGAGTGGTATGACTCAGCGTTTGACGTCTACGGCAGTTATAGTGAGTTGGATGAAGTTATCGAACAGGTGGATGTGGTCATGCTTTTACGTGTCCAACACGAGCGACATGATGGGCGTAAAGGCTTTTCTAAGGAAAGTTATCATCGTCAATTTGGGCTCAATCAGAAGCGCTATAACCAACTAAAGGATGGTGCTATTGTAATGCATCCAGCTCCTGTTAACCGTGGTGTTGAGATTGCAGACCACTTAGTTGAAGCCTCTAAATCACGTATTGTGGTACAGATGACGAATGGGGTTTTTGTTCGGATGGCAATTTTAGAAGCTGTTCTTGCAGGCAAGGCTTAAGAGCTTGGGCAAGGAGGAAAGGAAACTAATGGCAAAACGATTATTGATTTTAGAAGATGGAACAGTTTTTGAAGGAGAAGCCTTTGGCGCTGATTTAGAAGTGACCGGTGAGCTTGTTTTCAACACTGGGATGACAGGTTACCAAGAGTCCATTACAGACCAATCGTCCAATGGACAAATTTTGACCTTCACCTATCCTTTGGTAGGAAATTATGGGATTAACCGAGATGACCATGAATCAATCAATCCAACCTGTAAGGGGGTTGTTGTTTACGAATGGGCTCGAAGAGGAAGCAATTGGCGTAACCAGTTAACGCTGGATCAGTTTTTAAAAGCTAAGGGAATCCCAGGAATCTCAGGGATTGATACCCGTGCACTCACTCGAATCATCCGTAAGCATGGGACCATGAAGGCCACTTTGGCGAATACGGTAGATAGTAGAGAACACTTACAAGATCAGTTACGAGCGACTGTTTTACCGATAGACAATGTTCCACAAGTATCGACTAAAACAGCTTATCCAGCACCCGGTGTCGGAAGGAGTGTTGTTTTAGTAGACTTTGGTCTTAAGCATTCTATCTTAAGAGAGCTAGCCAAGCGTCAGTGCAATGTGACCGTTGTTCCGTATGATACCAGTGCTGAGACGATTTTAGAACTCGCCCCTGATGGTGTTATGCTGTCAAATGGTCCAGGGAATCCTGATGATGTCGCAGGAGCCTTAGACATGATTCGAGGGATTCAAGGAAAAATCCCCATTTTTGGGATTTGTATGGGGCACCAACTTCTCAGCAAGGCTAATGGCGCATCTACCTATAAAATGACCTTTGGGCATCGAGGGTTCAACCATGCTGTGAGGGAAATTGCGACAGGACGAGTGGACTTTACCAGTCAAAACCATGGATTTGCAGTTTCTCGAGAGGATTTGCCAGCCAATCTCATTATTACTCATGAGGAGATTAATGATCAGTCTGTTGAGGGGATTCGTCACAGGGACTACCCAGCTTTTTCAGTCCAGTTTCATCCCGATGCAGCGCCAGGTCCGCATGATGCTAGCTATCTCTTTGATGACTTTATGGAACTAATTGACGCCTTCAAGCAAAAGACGTCTAAATCCTAAAAGAATGGCTTTTACATAAATGCAGACAATTGGAGACATTTCTATTAAACCCTTCCTTACGATACGATGAGCCTGTTTTAACACTTGATATGATAGTGTTGAAGGTTTTAGGGAAGTGGAGCAAGAGATAATGCGCCCCTAGCTAACGGGTCTATCTTAGCTAAGCTGATTCGTGGCTTGGTTCACAAAAGTGCTAATGCTGATTGGATTAGGATAATATTTTGGAGGTCAAAGAGGCTGACCTGACGGCAGTACTCTTTGACCTCTTCAAGGAATTTC
>DIXV01000024.1:0-2868 GCA_002436115.1 Streptococcus sp. UBA6071
TAATCACTTCTGCAGATACTGTACATTTTGACCAGCTTTTTGAATCTCCTGGTTCAGATATCGCCATTTACGGTCACATTCATGCCCAAGTAATGCGCTATAGCAATCAAGGGCAACTTATCATCAATCCAGGTGCGGTTGGGCAGCCTTACTTCCCTTGGGTCACCTTTCGGCAGGACCTTCGTGCCCAATACACTATTCTAGACTTGGATAAGCAGGGTGTCGCTAATGTAGACTTTAGACGTGTCGCCTTTGATATTGACCAAGAGCTTGATTTAGCCAAAAAACGAGACCTCCCTTACCGAGACCTCTATCAAGACTTGCTGACAAAAGGCATCTCTCATACCCACAACAAAGCATTACTCGCTCAAATGAACCAAGAACTGGGCTATTATCGGGAAGTCGTCAATTACTTTGGTTTAAAATAGGCCTTAATACAAACATCTTTTTCCTGCAGAACGAGACTGCTTCACTCTTAATCATGTAAAAACGACCATCCTTGCGTTCGGAGGAATCCCGAAGAAAGTGGTCGTCTTTTTTTTACACTTATTCATCCTTGTCTCAAAGGCGTCAGCTTCTGCCTATTTGCATTTGAGAAACGTTTAGTTGTGTGGTTCCCCCTTAGCGGATGGCCTCCTCTGTCTCTAAATCAAAGAAATGTCCTTTCGCCACATTAAAGGTCAATTGCGCCTGCTTGCCGGGAAGGTAGGAATCACGCGCATCTACTCTTGCCGCAAATTCTGTTTGCCCCAATTTGACATAGAGCATGGTTTCACTACCAAGTAACTCAGAGACCATCACCTCAGCGATGACCTTGGCGGCTGGGAAAGTATCATGGACAATTTGCCTGTTGGAGACATCTTCTGGTCGAATGCCGAAAAGCACTTGTTTGTCGATATAGCCCTTATCCGCTAATAACTTTGCCTGCCCTTCAGGAAGACCAACAGTAAAACCTTCTGCGTTTACCAGACGCTCTTTTTCGACCTTTACCTTGAAGAAATTCATGGCTGGACTTCCGATAAAACCCGCCACAAATTTATTAACGGGGCGGTTATAAACCTCTTGAGGTGTCCCTATCTGCTCAATTTTTCCAATAGTGCCGTCGCCTTTCCTATTTTTAGTCGCACTCATGATAACAATGCGATCAGCCAAGGTCATGGCCTCCGTCTGGTCATGGGTAACATAAACGGTGGTTGACCCGATACGCTGATGAATTTTAGCAATCTCTGCTCGCATTGACACTCTTAGCTTAGCATCTAAATTGGAAAGCGGCTCATCCATTAGAAAAACCTTAGCATCCCGAACAATGGCACGTCCCATCGCCACACGCTGACGCTGACCTCCAGAAAGATCGGCTGGCTTTCGTTTTAAAAATTCGCTTAGGCCAAGAATTGCGGATGCCTCTTGAACCCGCTGATCAATCTCAGCCTTAGAATACTTCCGAAGCTTGAGCCCAAATGCCATATTGTCATAGACCGTCATATGGGGGTAGAGAGCATAGTTCTGAAAAACCATCGCAATATCACGATCCTTGGGGGCCAAATCATTAACAACTTGCTCATCAATTTGCAAGGTTCCTTCTGAAATATCTTCCAAACCCGCAATCATCCGCAAAGTTGTTGACTTCCCACAGCCAGATGGGCCGACAAAAACAATAAATTCTTTATCCTTAATCTGCAAATCAAAATCTTCCACAGCATAGTGGCTACTGTTAGGGTATTTTTTGTAAATGTGATTCAGATTTAATTCAACCATAGGTATCCCTCATTTCTACTCAAACGTTATAGCGGTGCTATTTTCAGTGACATCATAGCTTAATGTTTCAAGATTAATCCTCATTCTAGCGACGACTGACTTGTCCTGATTGTATCGGCTAATGCATAGAATGCTTTCACCTTGCGTCTCGACATCAATGCCTCCGTCAAGGTCAAAGGCTAAACTCCGATTACGATAGGCCAATAACTGAAGAAGGGCTTTGACTACTGGTCGCTCAACATCTTGGGCGATTTCCTGTTCACTGTAGTAATGACGGTTAATATTTCGTCCTTCTTTAGTCTGTTCAAGAAGCTCCAAATCATTTTTGCCCGCAAGAAGCCCCACATAATAGATCTGGGGAATCCCGGGTGCAAACACTTGGATGAGACGCGCCAAGAAATACTTGGTATCATCATCTCCCAATGCTGAGTAATAGGTTGAATTAATCTGATAAATATCAAGGTTGTTATACTCTTCTGAAGAATATTTCCGCTTAACATTGGCACCAATCTTGTACAGTTCATTTGACGTGTAGTCAATTTCTTCATCGGTCAAAATATCTTTGACATCTACAACACCGATTCCGTCGTGGGTGTCAAGGGTGGTAAATTGTTTCATAGGACTCATCTTGAGCCATTTTGCCAAACGGTCAACCTTACTACTGTATAGCGTATAGAGGGTAATCATGGGCAGGGCGAAGTCATAGATAAAATAATCGTGATCTGCAATCTTAAATTGAATGCTGTAGTGTTCATGAATTTCTGGAAGAAGATCAACTCCAGATTCCTTGGCCATATGGCGAACCTTATCCAGTAGTTCCCAGATTTCAGGTTCAACAAAGAAGTCATTTGTGTCCAACTGCTTAATCGCATAAGCAAAAGCATCTAAGCGAACCAGGGCACAGCCGTTAGCAGCCAAATGGGTGATGGTCTCCCTAATGAAATCCATAGTGACCGCTTTGGTCACATCAAGGTCAATCTGTTCTTCTCCAAAGGTATTCCACAAAAACTCTTTGCTACCGTCTAAAAACAGAATCTCTTGTTTTGGGGGACGGTTTTTCCGCTTATAAATCAGGTCAATATCTGCCTGTGTCGGTCGTCCCTCGGGCCAAAG
>DIXV01000024.1:3096-9879 GCA_002436115.1 Streptococcus sp. UBA6071
GCCAAAATTTATCCCAGCGAAGAAATAAGTCTGCATAAGGGCTCTCGTCTTTCTTCTCTTGGAAATCCTTATAATAGTGAGATTGACGGGAAATATGATTAATCATAAAGTCAAACATCAGGTAATACTGACGCCCTAATCTCTTGATGTCCTCCCAATCGCCAAAGGCAGGATCCACTTGGTCATAGGCAATTGGGGCAAAACCGCGGTCACCTGTTGATGGGAAAAAGGGCAATAAATGGATGCCTCCTATGGCATCACCAACATAGGTCTCTAAATTCTTTTCTAATTCCCGTATCGTTTTACCAAAACTATCCGAGTAGGTAATTAACATCGTTTTATTTCTTATAGCCATTTTAGACTCCTCTTTCAAGACACAAAGATTTGTGGCCATCGCCACAACTAGACGCTTCTATCACTTGACTGCCCCACTGGTCATTCCAGAAATAATGTTCTTCTGGAAAATCAGGTAAACAAGTAGGATGGGGATGATCCCAACGACATACGAGGCAAAACTTGGTCCATAGTCATTGAAGTAAAATCCTTGGTAGTTGTATTGGAAAAGTGGAAGTGTCCACATCTTCTGATCTTTATTAAGTATCAGAAGTGGTAGAAGAAAGTCATTCCATATCCAGAGAGCGTTGATGATTAAAACAGTCGCATGCATGGGTTTCATCAAAGGAAATATAATTTTCCAATACATGGTAAACTTCCCACAACCATCAATTTCTGCCGCCTCATCCATGTCCTTTGGGACAATTGTTTTAATGTACCCCACGTAGAGAAAAAGGGTTTGAGGAACAGCATACGCTAGGTAAAGGATGATTAACCCTATGATATTATTCAAGCCAAAGTCTGACATGAGTTTGCTCATCGGAATCATAATAACTTGGAAAGGAACAAAAATGCCGATGATCAAAAAGATGTACATTACCGCAAATGCTTTTTTCCGACTCATATGACGGGCCAAGGAGAAGGCTGCCATCGGAATGACTGCTATAATCAAAACCACACTGACAATCGTAATCAAGGCAGAGTTTCCAAAGTGAAGACCGATGCCATCATCAAAGAGATGCTTATAGTTTTGCAAGGTAAATTCTTGGGGAAGGCTGAAAAAATTTTCAGTGATTTCGCGTGTTGGTTTAAAGGAACTGATAATCGTCATCACCAGTGGGATCACCATTAAGAAAATGCCGATAAACAGGGTGAGATAGACCCACCAATTTTTTTGTTTTTTAGTTGCCATAATTGTAAACCTCACACTTCAAACTTTCTAGAAATAGATATCTGAACGACCGAAATAAGGGCAATAATGATAAAGAGAATAACGGCCAATGCATTAGCATAAGAGAATTTGTTGTCTACAAAGGCATAATTGTAAACCAACAGTCCGAGAGACTCTGTTTTACCATCTGGGCCACCGCTGGTCAGCGAGAAGATGAGGTCAAAGGCTGTTAAACCTGACTTCAAGGCTAAAATAAAGACCATACTGATGGACGGGAGTAAAAACGGCAATTCGATGTTGAAGAACTGCTGAAAACGGTTGGCACCATCAATTTCAGAAGCTTCTATAATATCATCTGGAATACTTTGTAAACCTGCTAGAAAAATAATGACCGGCATGGCTAGCCCCTGCCATAAGGCGACAAAGATAACAGCTGGAACAGCGGTTTCTTCTTGAACAAGTAGATTTTCCGATAACCATTCAATGCCTAGAAGCTCACCAATTTGAGGAAGGCCGTAGTTGAAAAGTTGAACAAAAATCAAACCCAGCGTTACTGTGCTCAGAACAGCTGGAAAGAAATACCAGGTCCTAAAGAAACTTAGGCATTTAAGCTTCCGATTGAGAAGCGTTGCCACAAAGATACCGATGACGATTTCACCCACCAAGAGCCCAATTGTCAGGATTAAGGTAAAGGTAATGCTTGTATAAAAATGTTTATCCTGCAACACGGCAACATAATTTTGAAGACCAACGAGCTTGTAAGTGCTAGAGAGCCCATCCCAGTTTGTCAAGCTGTAGACTATCCCATTAACGAGAGGATAAAAGAAAAATATCAGCTGCAGAGCTATCGGAATAGCTACAAATAAGTAAGGCCAATATCTTGAAATAAACCCTTTATTTTGTGTCATATAACTCACTCCTAAAAAATGAGGGATTGGGAGTTCAGCAAGTCACAAGACTGCTTTACATCCCATTCCCTAAAACGAGGACTATTCTGACCCCTTCATCGGATCAAAGAAGGCATTGAGATCTTTAGCCAATTCAGTGACCTCTGGTTTTTTAACGGTTTCTACAGTGATGTTCCAAAATTCATCTTCTGAGTCCCACTCACTTTGTAGCCAGACGGCATGTTTTTCGGTAAAGGCATATTGAGTAACACCTGCAGTCTCTTCAAATTTCCCTTTTGTATCAACACCTTCAACAGCTGTTGGAGAACCATCCACATCATAATACTTTTGAATAACGTCAGGGCGAGAAAGATAGTCTAAGAATTTTTGAGCTTCTTTTGGATGTTCTGTATCAGCACTGATTGATAAGGCCATGTCCGCCGCACCGACAGTGTATTCTCCCCCTTCTTCATCCCCAGGAAAAGCAAACATTCCATAGTCAAAATCAGGGTCTTGTTGGTTAATCACCGTTGCTGCCCAAGTTCCCTGAGGCATCATAAGGGCATCTCCTTTGGCGAAGGCTGCGACAGCATCTGCATAGAGAGCACCGTTGGCTCCTTTTTGCCCATTATCCGTTAAAAGAGCTAAGCGTTGAAGGACATCTTTGGTGGTTTGAGCAGTCGCGTCAATTGCCCCTGTGTCACTTCGGATCAAGAGATCCTCAGCGCCATCAAAGCCGCCTGCAACTGTAATCCAAGACAGTTGATGATAACCGTTTAAAGACCACGAATCCCCAAGTGACAGGGCAAATGGTGTTGCTGAGCCTTCCTTTTTAATCTCTTTGACCAAAGCCTCAAATTCTGCGTAGGTTTCAGGCACCTCTAGTCCTAGCTCTTTAAATTTATCCTTGTTGTAAAAGATGCCGTAAGCATTAGCCGTTAGCGGTAAAGAATAGACTTTATCCTCAACAGCATAGGTCTCTGCTGCCCCTTCTTTTAGATGGGATAGGCCAGCATCATCTGTCAGCTCAAGAAAACGACCATCCGCAGCATAAGTCTTGAAATCAGCATTTTGCGGGTAGATGTTGATAACATCTGGAGCCTCTTTGTTGGCCATACGCGTTTTCAAAACTGTTCCAGGATCTGGAACATTCGTAAACTTAATTGTGATCTCTGGATTTTCTTTTTCAAAATCAGTTATAATTTCTTGAAGCGTTTGTTGCATCTCAGGTTTTTGTGAGAAAAACTCTATTTCAACAGTGTCGCTTCCCGAACTGCTGCCGCAAGCGGCTAAGAGAGCTGCAACTGCACAAACAGCTGCACCTTTAAGGAATTTTTTTATTTTCATGATATCCTCCTAGATTTTGGTGAAAATATATTGAACACTAAAGTAATCTTTTTGAACATCTGGGATGGTCAACCCAATGTTCATCAACTCATCCCCGTGGAAACAAGCATTTAACTCTTGACAATGGTAGACACTGTCTGCATCTAGCCCCTTTAACCTAAGCTGTATCGTTGGGGGCTCTGGTTGGGATAAGATTTTGACAAATGTAACAACAGCCTGTTCCTTATTACGGCTAACATAGGTATAAGCAGAGGTGTTTGCTGTTTTTTTCAAGCGATAAAAATCTCCGAATTGAACCGTTTCTCGGATTTTTTTGTAGGTGATAACCTGATCCACCACCTGCTGTTGTTTCTTTTCTGGTAGGGCTGTCAGGTCCAACTCATAGCCTAGATTTCCTAGCATGGCCACATTTCCTCTAGTGGACAAGGGGGTCATACGTCCTACTTGATGATTGGGGATGGCTGAAACATGGGCCCCCATGGTGATAGATGGGAAGATGAGAGAAGTTCCCTCCTGAATAGATAAACGGCAAATCGCATCTGTATTGTCACTAATCCAAGCCTGTGGCATATAGCAGAGCATCCCCAAGTCATGGCGACCACCACCACCTGAACAGCTTTCAAATAAAACATCTGGGAAACGCTGTCTTAGGCAATCTAACACCCGATACAAACCAAGCATATAACGATGGTAAAACTCATGTTTCTTATTATTAGCTAGGGTTTCAGGAAGATTGGTGATGTTTCTGTTCATATCCCATTTCACATACCCAATAGCGGCTGATTCAAGGATCTCTGAAACTCTGGTAATGATATAGTCACAGACTTCATCCTTTGAGAGGTCTAAAACAAATTGTTCCCGACTATAGGTGTGGGGTCTGCCCTTTGTTTGAATGGCCCAATCAGGATGCTGGCGATAGAGGTCGCTATCTTCTGAGACCATCTCTGGCTCAAACCATAGCCCAAAAGTCATTCCCATCTGATTAATCGCTTGAGCCAAGCCCTTGAGACCATGAGGTAGTTTTTCGCGATTCTCATACCAATCCCCCAAAGAAGAGGTGTCGGAATGGCGCTGACCAAACCAGCCGTCATCTAGCACAAAAAGTTCTATCCCCGATTGGCTAGCCACCTTTGCCAAGTCCAAAATCTTATCTTCTGTAAAGTGAAAGTAAGTCGCTTCCCAATTATTAATCAAAATTGGTCGAGGTTTATCTGCAAAAGTCCCACGGCAGATATGGTGACGAACAAAGTGGTGACTATCCTTTGTCATCGCTGTGAACCCTTGATCTGTATAAGAAAGCAAGACCTCTGGGGATTGGAATTGCTCGTTAGGAGCAAGGTGCCAATTGAAGTAGTCATCATTTAGACCTAGACCCCAACGTGTCGTGTGAAGAGGGGTCATTTCTGCAAATCCTTTAAAATTCCCACTGTAAACGAGCTGGGCTGAGTAAATTTCTCCATAGTCTTCGGTTGCATCCTGATCAGCAAGAGCTAGAAAAGGGGTTTTGGAATGGCTTGACGCCCCACGAATACTTGAAATACTTTGCTGTCCCTGCCTCAAAGGGGATACCGTCCACTCTTTTTCATAGGCATAACGGCCTGTCAAGGTGTGGAGATTAAAGTCACTTCGTGGCAAATCAAGCGTGAAGGATAAGATTTTTTCGAGTTGGAGACTTGTCTTGCCGGCCTTTACCAGACTTGAACGGGCAAGGTAGTTGCTCTCTGGAAAAAGATTATAAGTTAAGACGACAGTCGTATCCGTCAAGGCATCATAAAGCTCAATGTCCAAACTCTCAACTTGGCTCTCTGTTCCAAAGCTACTCGGTAAACCTGCCAAGTCCTTTTTCCCTCTGTATATTCGGTGAGATTGGTACTTCAAATCCAGATTATCACCAAATGCACTGCAAACAGTCATCGAAGCGGTTCTAAAATCCCCTAAACCATTGCTACTATACTCCAGCGGTAGGGTATCTAGCGAATAGGTCCGATCGCCACTCCTTGGACTTCCTGAAAAAGCACGATCTTTATATGTTATTTTGTTACCATCGCTGAACTGCTTGATTTTCTTACCAAAGTAACGATGTACCAACTGCTTAGTGTCCAATACTTGTAGCACATAGGAAAATTGTCGCGATTTCAGATGAAATAAACCTTCTTTTTCTTGATAAGTAATCACTTCGTTGCCCTCTTGTCTTATTTCTAGTTCTTATCATACCACATGAAAACGCTTTAAAAAATAGTCAGATGTTTCATAAATATGGTATAATGTTTCCCATAAACAAATTGAGGACTCATCATGAATGTATTAACAACTTACAAAGAATTCGACAGCAATAACTTTGATCTCAATGTTGACCATTACGGTGCTGAGGTCTGTGATAGCAACTATTGCTTTGGACCAACTATCCGTGATAACTATGTTTTACACTTTATTGTTAACGGTAAGGGGCAATTTACCATAAACGGGCAGACAACCACATTAAAGGAAGGTGACTTTTTTATTCTACCAAAAAATCAGGTCACTTTCTATCAGGCTGACGAAACAGAGCCTTGGTCCTATCTCTGGGTGGGTTTTGGTGGTTCTAGAGCCGAAAGTATTCTTCACCAGACAAGCCTTCTTGACCACTATTACTGCCATTCTAGCTTATCCTCGAAAATTTTGGACCAGATGATGACCTTGTTGCAGTTTTCTAATCAAGAAATGAATGCTGTTAATGAATTACGCTTGGTTGGCGAACTCTATAAACTCCTAGCCTTTCTTATGGAAGAATTTCCAACAACAAATGACACCACCACACTCACTAAAAACTACATCAAGCAGACATTAAAAATGATACATACCCAATATGACTCTCCTCTAAAAGTAAATGATATCGCTCAAAAACTCAATTTAAACCGAAGCTACCTCTATAAAATCTTCAAAGAACAAGTCGGTTGTTCGATCAAAGAGTATCTCCTACAAGTTAAAATGGAAAAGAGTGCTGATTTAATCTTGAATCCTAATCTCAGCATCTCAGAGGTATCTAATTCTGTCGGTTTCCAAGATCCCTTGGTTTTTAGCAAAACCTTTAAAAAGCACTTTCAGCTTAGCCCTAGCTATTATCGTAAAAGACACATGAAAAGCACATCAAAATCGGCAGTTATTCATCCGACACCTAACTCTTAGGAACATCTGCCTCTGAATCCCTTTCGCATTATTAATGATTGTGACGAGCCACTAGCCCAAAGCTACTGGTTTTAATCCTTTCCAACCACCTCCACCTGTTCCTGTTATCCAAAGTCCTTGAATAACCGTTTATGAACAGCTCAATACAAAGCTAGGTAA
>DIXV01000091.1 GCA_002436115.1 Streptococcus sp. UBA6071
CGAAACAACACAGCTCTAAAACCTCGCAGACTCTATTTTCTACAAAATTCTGTAATCGCACCGCTCGTCTCAGCTAGACTTCAGTTTCTCATAATTCCTTTTATGTATTACCTCTTATTATACTATATTTTCGGTCATTAAGCAATAATCGCTATCCAAGATGTACTGAGGGAGGTGGCTAAGTTTGCGTGGTTCAACAAAAAGCAGGTTAAGATTGGAAAGCCTAGCATACTCTAGGATATTTTCCCTTTCTATTTCTCTCAAATAGGAGAGGGAATTTACAAAAATAAGGAGCTTCTTTTTATGTAAGTATTTATAGATTTGTAAAATCTCAAACATTTTCTCAAAAATAGTATCGCTCCTCGTCTCAACTTTGACACCTAGTGCTTTAATTAGCTCCAAAAGAGTAATTTCGTCATACTCCAAGTCCAATTCATTTTCTAAACACTCATAAGAAATTAATTCTGTGATACAGCTAGCTAATTTCTCAACCTTAGATTTCAGCTCTGGTTTGTCATTAAACTGGCTTTCAAGATTCGCATGAACTAATTTTAAAATAGCTGTCGCATTGATATCATATCCCAAAATATCTGTCACCAACAGCAATTCAGACGGCTTAAGTGACTTAAAATTATCATCAAAGAATTTAAGCTCATTCATCTCGTCATACTGATAAAGATTTTTAACAACCTGCGCAAAGACTGCAACCTCTTCAATGACTAAAATAGTGTTGGATTCCAATAACAACGATTCATCAAGTATAGGAAATTTAAGCCTCAGCATCGAAAGCCTCCCCTAAAAAGATTAGTCTGGAGTCAGAATTGGCTACACTAGTCTCACATTCTCCATGCAAATAAATCATTCGTGCAAATTGTTTTTCCGTCACTGTCAATAAGGTGATCGTCCCTTTTTTAGGGTTATTTTCCTGAAGTCTTCCAACCATAGCATTGTTGGCAGTATTGTTGAGCAAAAGTTTACTGTAAACAGAAAATTGATGCATAATAAAGCCTTCATTTATCAAAAATTTTCTAAACTTTCGATAAGACTTCCGTTCTTCAGCAGTATCAGTTGGCATATCAAACATTAAAATCATTCGCATATATCGGTAACTCATATCCTAAATTCAGGAACCTCTTTCCCTTCATGATTAAGTGCTTTGACTAGTTTTTTGGTGTAATCACTCACAATGTTCGTTAAATACATGTTTTTATTACTATACTGAAATGTTTCAGAAAAAATACTAAAAAGCTCGCGCTTTATTTTTACAAAGCTACTGTTACGATTTTCATAAACAATCTTATCAATAATTGGACGAAAGGGCTCCATTACATCACTCGCTAAATTGAACTGGTTAAACTGATTGGCATGTTTTAAACCAAGCTGTGTCATGCACCCAGATGCAACCAGTTCACGCGCAAACATACTTAACAAGAGGCTATAGCCATAATCTAAACTAGCATTGATCGTATTGTCTTGCTCCCGATTAAAGTCATTGCCAAACAAGGTGTTAAAATAGATTCTTGCTGAATGCCCTTCACGATTGCTCGGATCAAAAAGCTCTAGACCATTATATAAGCTTATTAACGACTGAGACTTTTGGTGAAAACCACATTCTTCCAAGTAAAAACTTTGATTTAAAATTTTTTGAGCAATAATCGTAGTCCAGACCTCAGCTTTTACTTCCTCCGACCAAGCTATTTGTCGTGAGAGCTGTAAACTTGAGTCATGACGAGCAGACAAAGGAACTAGATTGGCTATCGGAAGACGTTTATCATCGCAAAAGATGAGCACTATGTTTTCATCAACGAGGCGTTTAATCAGCATTGTGGTTAAAACAATATCGGTTGTCTCTAGCAAGAGAATATCTATCTCAGACAGGTGAATCATTTCCGTCCGCTGAGCATCCTTAAAAATCAAATGGTTGTTTTTATAGGATAACTTAGAGTGAGTATTGACAACAACTGTTCGCCAGCCCATCAGTCATCTCCTAACTTACTGAGGTCGATACGGGTCTCGTAGAGACCTGTAATTGATTGATAAATAAGAGTTGCTTCTCGGCATTCTATTGTAGAGAGATAACGTAATTTACCTTGATTTATCTCTACTCCTAAAAATTTAAATCCTCCTGGAGCACCGAACTCTGTGAATTTTAACAATGAAATAGCTGATTCTGCCAATTGTTTTAGGTCAGAAAAACCTCCCCTTTCATAGGTTTCTATCAATAGTTTAACTACTTTGGGTTTCTTGATAAATTTCTCTGACCACTCAATAATGTAATCAACCACCTCTTTAAATTCATTTCGGTGTTCTTTAACGTATTCTAAATGATTTGATTTGTCTATTCCTTCCATACGCTGCGCATGGTACAGTAAATTGACCAAACCTTGAGGTAATACCAGTTCATTTCCTTTTTGAAGTTCTTTGGCACTGGCTAATAAGCGTCGTCGCCCGTTTTCAAACTCAAAAAGGCTGTATTTCGGTAGTTTTAGAATCTTATCTTTTTGGATATTTTGATACCCTTTACTTTCCAAAAAAGCAACTGGATTTTTTTCAAAGGCCGAACGCTCCATAATTGTAACCCTAACAAACTCTTTAACTGTCTTTAAGGTTTTCCTCTTACCTTTTTCAATATCCGCTATAAAAAAGACGGAGTAGGCTGCGGTTGGGCTATCAAATCCTCCATATTCCTTAGTATCCCAGTAAACTGTTTTGGTTTTCCTAGGAATCAATTTATCCGAGTCGCCTTTAGGCAAGATACTTTCTTTAGAAAACCTACCCGTCTGTATCTCTGTTTTCTTGACGATATTCACTTGCGGATAGGACAGGACTTTCTTGATGGTCGGGAGATGCTCTTCTGGTCGCCATATCGTTTCGCCATTAACATCCCCATGTTTTTTCCCGTCTTTAAAGAACTTCATGATATTAGAATAGAATAAAACCCTCTGACTGGCTGTTAATCTTGCCTGATAGCTATTGTACTTAGGGTAGTCTCCGTAGACTAATTCAGGCTCTAATTTCGGGTATTTTGCTAGCAAGGCTGTTCCAACAACAGTATTCAAATAAGCATCATGCGCATGATGATAATCATTGATTTCTCGAACTTTGTAGAGGTCAAATTCTTTTCTAAATTGGGAGACCAAACTAGACTTCAAGGTCAGCACCTTCACTTTTCTGATGCGTTTATTGTTCTCGTCGAAACTTTTATTAAAACGTTCATCCAAAATCCGAGCCACATGCTTGGTTATTTGCCGTGTCTCTACCAGCTGTCGTTTAATGAAGCCTGCCTTATCATTGTCTGTCAAACCTCCTTGTTTATCCCGTTCAGCCCTGGTCAAATTTTCAAATTTACGCTGGGAAATCAGTTTGGCTTTAAGCAGTTTTTCCCAAGTCCCTTTCATCTTTCGAACAACTTCCAAACTTGGAACATCATTCGACTTCCCACGATTTCTTTCCGAACTTGTCAACACTCGATTATCGATTGAATCATCTTTGATAAAACTCTGAGGGATAATGTGATCAATATCATAAGTTGACAATTGGGTGATGTCCAAAGGGTTGCCTGTATAGATATCTTTCCCATTTTGCAGGTAGTAGAGGAAAAGCCTATCATTTTTCAATTGCTCATTCTCAACTGGATACTCCTTTAAAATATGACTTCCCAGTTCCTTAATAGCACCCTCTAAAACCGTCAAACGTTGCCGCGAGTTGCGACGACCTTTTTCTGTCGTTTGATTCTCACGTGCCATCTCAATGACAATGTGCTTAGGTTTTTCCCCCATTACCTCAACAAGCTCATCAACAATCTTCAGACTTTGAAGAATACCTTTTTTGATAGCTGGACTTCCAGGAATTTCGCTTACAATAGCAGTCAGGCTTTTGTCATCACCAATCACCTGTGCTTTTGCGATAGTCTCTTTAAAATCCAAACCATCATCATTTATCAACTGCATAAAATTACGGTTACTAGCACCATCATCTTTGAGGTAGTCAAGAATAGTCTTGTTAGTAGCCTTGTTTCTAATACCATTGATGAGCTTAGCAGATAAACGTCCCCAACCAGTATAGTGTCGCTTTTTTAAGTCCTTTATTTCAGTCTTAGTCAAAATATGACTGTAGTTTTCAAGGCGTTTAGCGATCATCTCCCTATCTTCAAATAATGTCAAGGTTCTAACGATTTCTTCTAGCATGTCTTCATTTTGAGAATCATCCAGAATGTCTTTCCTCAAAATCTTTGCCAAATCATGATAGGTTCCAAAGGTGGCGTTAAAGGCTTGTTTTTCACTATCAAGTCCCGTTACATCCACAATACGAAACTCATCATATTCCAGATCCAAAAACTTGAGAAGCCGAGCTTTTGTCACCTTGCGGTCTTTTTTGAAAAGCTTCTCAACAATAGCTTGTTTGAGAAATGAATTGAAAAATTCTTCTTCTCCTTGTTCGTTGATAAATTTAACTTTAGTTAGTTCATTGTAGATCGTAAATGTCTCGTAAAGCAAACTGTGTTTAGGGAGAACCTTTTCTTCTGGAAGATATAAGTCATAATTTGTCATTCGCTGAATAAACTCTTGGGCAGATGTTTCTTTATCAATGATCTCATCAAAGTTCCAAGGGGTAATTTTTTCATTCGACAAGCGCTTTGCCCAAGCAAAGTGGCTATTTCCTCTAGCTAAAGGTCCCACATAGTATGGAATACGGAAAGTCAAAATCTGTTGAATTTTTTCAGCGTTTTCTTCTAAGAACGGATAAAACTCGCCTTGACGACATAAGATAGCTTTCATCTCAGCTAAATGAACTTGGTGAGGGATAGAGCCATTGTCAAATGTCCGTTGCTTTCTCAAGAAATCCTCACGTTTGATTTTATCAACGAAATAATCACTACCGTCAATCTTCTCTATTGCTTTATTTATGAATTTATAAAAA
>DIXV01000064.1:0-2153 GCA_002436115.1 Streptococcus sp. UBA6071
TAAAAAATCAACAAAAAGAAAGGGACAATGGGGGTTCCAGACATTCGACACTACTGTCCCACTTTTTGACCGTCTTGCTGAGCTCCCTCAACTGGATCAACGAAGGGGGTGTCAAAAATCAGTTAGGTGCCTCCTGCTGTTTCTTTGATGAACCTTTTCCCTTTTAGCGTGCTTCTATGAATCCTAATTTTTAGAATAACGAATTAATGCTTCTAATTGTGCTTCACTTTGTCTCTCCATACTTTTTTTAAAGAGACGTTTCATTAAAAAGTCGTTTCCTTTCTGGAATAGATCTTTTGGCTGAGAGTGGAACGAATACGTTATTTCCGTATGATTCTCATCTACCGCTTTAAGTTGATAGGTAACGTCTTGTTGCCCACGGTTTGAGCTAAAAACAATCGTGTAAACCGATGGCGCTACAAACTCTTTTAAGGTGACTCGAACACTGTTTTGGTTATTCTTTCCAAACTGTTTGAGATAGGTTAACCCAGGCTTAATAGCATGATCGTCTAGCTCTGTTTTTGTATTTTTAAAGTAATCATCTTTCAGCGAAGCCTTAATCGCTTTAAAGATCTGATCAATTGAAGCCTCTCCTACTTTTGTTATCTTCATGGCTTTCCTCTCTTCTTAGGTCATCAATTTCCTTATAAACTGCCACCACTTCTTTGGCTAAATCAATAAAGGTTAGTGCGGTCATTAAGTGATCTTGCCCATGCACCATCAGTAAGGATAGTTCAACGGAGTCACCCGAAGCTTCTTTGGCTAGGAGATTTGTCTGAGAGTGATGGGCTGTGTTGAGCGCTTGATTGGCTTCAACCAGCAATTGCTGAGCTGACTCAAAATTTCGTTTTTTAGACTCTTGAATTGCCTGTACTGCCTTGCCTTTTGCATCACCACCATACATGATTAAGCCCATGACAGCTTCAAGATTCGCTGGTTCAGCCATATCAGTCTCCAATCATTTGTAAGGCAAAATTGAAAACGTTCGCACCGTTCATTGTCCCGTAATCAAGCATATTGATTGAATCTACTTTTATCGCAGGTTCAAATTTTTCTTTATAGTCGTTCAATAAGAACTTGACTTGTGGACCTAATAATAAGACATCAATTTCTTTTGAAGCAACCTCGGTAGCTGCCTCTGAAACCGGAACTGCCCAAATATCAACAGCAATTCCTTGTTCTTGTGCAGCTTTTTGCATTTTGGTTACCAACATACTTGTTGACATACCTGCATTACAGACTAACATAATATAGTTCATGGTTTTCCTCCTATTGATCTTCTAAAAGTGGAATGAATAGCTTTTCCAACTCGGGATAAGTTGGGTTTTGCATTAACTGTTTTTGAAGGCTTGGGTTCCCCACAAAGGAAACCAAACTTGGTGATATGTATTTAAGACAGGTATTGTGGGCTCTGGAGGGAGAAAGAAGAAAAACAAAGTGAATGTTCTGATTCTCTGGATTCCAAGCGATTGGTTTGTGACAAATACCTACGACAATTTGTTCAGTGAGGCTTAGAGGAGTCGCTGGATGGGGAAAAGCTAAAACATCTCCAAAAACGACAGAACTATAGTTTTCTCTTAATTGGATTTGTTCCAAAAACTGATCCACAAACCCTGGAGCGTCTCCCTCGTCTAAAAGGGAAACCATTCGCTGTAAAAGATCAGCTTTATTAACCGTCTCTTTAAAAACAATGATCCGCTGTTCACTGAAAACCTGTTGAATAATTTTTTTAGCTTTTTCAGGAGCCATCGCTTCCCTTATATGCTTATCCTTTTTCAGAAAAAAATGTTCTGTCAGATACTGTCGAACGACTTCAACATCCTCATTTGACAAAAAAACGCTGACGTTAATGACAGGTGTTAGAAACATAACACTCGATAGACTGACGGAGGAAATAATCAAATCCACATCCTTTAAATCTTCCTCAGTGATTTCATAATAACTGACAACATCAAGAATTTGAATACTACCTGCAAATTCCTTTTCCAACCTATTTTTCAACATCATTGCACTACCAACACCTGTTGCACATACGACTAATACCTTCACTTTATTTCGATTTGAATACCTCTCTATAGAAGCCATAATGTGTAGAGCAATGTAGGCCCATTCATCATCAGTGATTTGGTAAGGTTGGCACTCAGGTATATTCG
>DIXV01000064.1:2351-9740 GCA_002436115.1 Streptococcus sp. UBA6071
TTGTCTTTAGTCACTTCAAAAACTTCTGGAAACTGCGTTTTTATGTCCTTTGTCAAAGGATTAGTCAATTGAATGTGATTTTCTAAACGTGTTTGTAAGGGAATCATATGGGCGATAAGACCGTTAAGTAAATAACTATCTGTTTCGATTTGAATACCTGTACGTTGGGAAATCGTTTTAAGACAATCCTTTAAGTGCTGACTAAGTTCTGTCTCTGGAAGCCCTGCTATTGAGAGGTTTTTGACCGAATTTTTCACTTTTAAATGAAGGGCAATATAATTAGCTTCATCCAAAGGGAACGTAATCTGATAAGCTCCTTCAACACGTTTTAGCATACGAAGAGCAACAGCATACTCTCGAGATTGTTGAATGTCTTCTGCAAGCGTTAAGGAATCAATGGGATAACCCGACCTCATTCGCTGAATCATCAATGCAAGATGGATTACCAAGTTGTGTATAGCGAAGTCTGATAAGTGGAGTTTAGCATCACGACACTCATCTAAGACAATACTCGTCAACTCAGCAAAATTGATGTTCCCTATAAAATGAGTTGCAACCATTGAAAACAGGGACTCTTTAAAGCTATCTGCAAAAAAGTAATCCATGATAAAGCGTCTCATATCAGCTTCTTTTCCATCAATATGTAATCCCTTTTTATCGCTGATTACTGTTAATTGAAAGGGGGCCACTAATTTACGTATTTCTGCAAGTGTATTAGTAAGGGTTGTCTTACTAATATAAAGCTCATTTGCTAAATCTAACAAGCGTGGCCTTTCCTCCTCAAATATGAGTTTATTGAGAATATAATGCTGACGGTCTTCAGATGCCTCAACGTATGAGATATCATTGTAAGATTTCTTTGAAGAGAGCAATTCCTGCCAAAACACTTGAAACTCCAGCTCGTGATTGACTTTCAAACAATAGCCTTGTCCCTGTTTTGATGTGATTGATGCCCCATAGTGCCTAATAGTATCTCCTAGCAGTTGTAAGTATTTTCTTGCGGTCCGATCACTAACTCCAATTTCTTTTGCGATGTCATTACTTGGAATGTATTGATTTTTATGGTTCAAGAGAAATGTCATTAATTCTATTTCTTTTTTAGATAACACCTATCAACTTCCTTTCTTATTGCCATCACGTTGCCTTATACCCTTATTCTATCAGAAAACTTCTCTTGCGAAGCCCACACTTTTTCCCTATTGATAAAGAAGTTTCTTATCTTACGATTTAAGCGCCAGTTTAAAGGATTGCCAAGGCTTAAGATAATCTAGGAGGTCAAGTTCATTGTCAGCAATTTGCCCAACGATATTTGATTTCCCCGTCAAGGTAAAGGGTTTCAGAGCAATTTGAAGTTCTCCCTTATACCGTGTATAACGGTCGTTATCAATGATAACGCTTCCTCTTGTCACTTGCTTACTTTGCTCATCTCTTGGAAGAACACGCTCCTCCCGATAGACCAGTCTAGGCATTGTCGAGCGAATAAGGTAATCTGAGATATCTCCACGGTAAACATGCTCATGCGATATAATTTTACGTTCAATCGCTGTTAAATGTTCAATAGGGTGAACCGTCAATGTCAGATCCTTTGTATTCAAGACAGTAGCACAGGGTGCTAATTCTTCTTCAGTCATAAACTGATTGGAAATAAGAACATTATCAATCGTCCCAATTGCCTTCATAAATTTAACCTGATCCAGAAGCGGTAAATGCCGATGATCTTCTAAGGTTGGTAGACCTTCAGATAAAGGCCACGGCCCTTCACTTGCTGTTTGAGCACTAACAAAGGCAGCTGTTTCAATCCCATTGTCATGATAAAGAGAGGACATCTTGAGAAAATGTTTAACAGATAAACCCGTAAACTCGTGTGGGTAAAAATTATGACAAGCAATGAGATGCTCCTTTTGGCAATCTTGCTCAAGTAAACGCACCAAGAGCTTGTCATCAGTACTCATATTGAGTTCAATTTTGATTCCATGAGGGTTATGAGTCAAGGAAACGATATCTTCTATTGGCAAAGCTTCATCAAGTCGAATGCCAGATAGTCCAAATTCATAGGCCTTCAAAATAACCTGATCTTCCCAACCAGCGGATGCGATAAAGCGTGGGCTAATATCTGCTATCACTTTGATGTCAAGTTGCCTAGCATAGGCAATAATCTCTTTGTACTTATCAAAATGTTTTGTATCTTCTGAATCTAGTTGTAACAAGCTCATGAAAAGACGTTTGGCACCATGTCTTTTCATCATTTGCATATAGTTTTTTGTATTTTCCAGTGAACTATGTTCTGGATAAAGCGAAAATCCTAGTTTAGTCATGTCTGTTCTCCTTTATTTGTCAAAACCATTTGTTTGGCTTAGTTCCTTAAACCAGTAACCTGATTTCTTAATGATTCGTTCTTGTGTTTCTAACTGGAGTTCCACCAAGCCATATCGGTTTTTATAGGCATTTAACCATGACCAACAGTCAATAAAGGTCCACAGCATATAACCCTTACAATTCGCCCCTTCCTCAATTGCCTGGTGGAGGGCTATCAGATGATCTTTGATAAAAGCAATACGATAGTCATCTTGTATGAAACCATTTTCTCTAAACTGCTCTTCTCCTTCTACACCCATGCCGTTTTCTGTTACAAGCCATTCAATGTTACCATAGTCCTTCTTGATTAACAGTGCAATATCATAAATCCCTTCTTCATAAATTTCCCAACCACGATGAGGATTTATTTTTTTTCCTGGCATATCATAGGGTTCAGCATAGTAGTCTAAGGTAAAAGAGGCATCATCTTTGGGCTTAGCCTTGGGGCTCTGAACACGTAAAGGTTGGTAGTAGTTTACTCCTAAAAAATCAACCCTATGCTCCTTAATAATAGCTAGCTCTTCCTGACTGTAGTCAGGTAATAGGCCATGCTTTTCAAGTATATGAACGAGCTCTTTTGGATAAACCCCTAATACAGATGGGTCTAAGAAGCTTTTTGTCTGAAAAAGTTCAGCAATTCTAGCCGCTTTAAGATCTTCTGGGGTTTGACTTCTGGGGTAAGCAGGTGTCAAATTGAGCACGATACTAATTTTATCCGCTGGGTTCACCTCATGACAAGCCTTGACCGCGAGACTACTTGCTAACTGTGTGTTATAAGCTACTTGGACTGCTACCTTAGCATCCACTTTACAGGGATAGTGTAAATGATTCAGATAACCGCACTCCACTGGAACAATAGGTTCATTAAAGGTTATCCAACTATCTACTAAATCCCCAAAGGTTTCGAAACAGATACGAGCATAACGTTCATATGCCCAAACCGTTTCTTTATTCTCCCACCCTCCTTTCGCTTGCAGAACATAGGGAAGATCGAAATGATATAAATTGACCAGTAGCTTAATGCCTTTTTCTCTAATTTTCTTAAAAACATCTCGATAAAAGGCAACTGCTTTGGGATTCACTTCACCTTTCCCATCTGGAATCAACCTAGACCATTGAATAGACGATCGGAATATCGTGTGACCTGTTGCCACTAAAAGTGCTAGATCCTCTTGATAATTTTGATAAAAGGTTGAGGTTATTTCTGGTCCAACTTGATTATGAAATTTTTCTGGAGCAATACTAAACCAATAGTCCCAGTTATTCATCCCCTTGCCATCTCCATCCACTCGCCCTTCGCTTTGAGGTCCAGATGTTGATGTTCCCCATAGGAATCCCTCAGGAAACTGGTAATGTTTTGTGTCATTTGCCATTTAAAAGCCCTGCTTTCCATTCATTCTTACTGTCATTATAAAAAAACACAGGCAAAATGTAAACGTATTCAGATGCGTGCTTTTTCCGTATCAAAGTGGAAATCTCTTAACCACTACCTCTCTAAAGCACGTTGGACTAAGGATTCCTCATCATCCTTCACTAAAAGTTCAGCTTCTTGGATTATCAAAAAAACAGGCTCGCCATAAGACGATAACCTGACTTTTTATGCTGTGAGATAGTGGCAAAGTCACTCTCTGATCAGCCTTTCTTAATGGATGGTAAACTAATCATTGCTTTTTTCCGCTCTTATTGATAAAAATAGGTTTCTGATTCTAATGTAAGCATAGAATTCTTCTATCCTTGCACAATTTTAGTCGTTTTCCTAAAAATAATGCCTAAAAAATTACCTATCTTTTGTATGGCGTTCGCCTAATTGATAATCATCTTTATTTTGGAACATATATTCAGAAGGTGTTCCTCAATATCTTTACAGGATACTTTTTGCAATTGAATATCTAAGTCAGACTCATTTTCCTTGACATGTTTTAATGCCGGTATCAAAACCTGTAAATCAAGTATTGAAGTGTAGGCTAATTTCAAACTTGCATAACAGATTTTAAGAATAATGGTTCTGACATGATATCCTCCTTATAAAAAGAGGCTTCTGCCTCTTTTTATAGCATTTTAAAGAAATTCTGCTCTCCAAGGAGAAACTCCTTTATACAAATCTGCTTTCCCAACAGAATTAAATAAACTGTTTTTATGATGAACAACTTTTTTCGCTTCTTCAATACATGCTGGGAATAGATTGTTTGGATCCCAACCTTCTTGTTCAGACAAGATTTCTCTTGCCTTCTTAAAGAATGCATACTTGTAATCTGAAGAAATATTTACTTTCGCAATACCATTCTCTACTGCTTCAGCAATTTGTTCATCTGGATTTGAAGACCCACCATGCAGAACAAGAGGAATATCAGTTGTATCAACAATATCTTTTAGGATATCAATCCGAATTTTTGGCTCAACATCAGATGGATAAATACCGTGTGCAGTTCCAATACCAATTGCAAGTGTATCAACTCCTGTTTCCTCTACAAACTTCTTAGCATCAGCAGGATCAGTATAGATACCTTCTTGCACATGTCCTTCAATAGTTGTTCCTGTACTACCAATAGTCCCTAATTCACCTTCTACACTTACTCCAACTCTATGACAAATCTCAACAGTCTTACGAGAAATTTCTACATTTTCATCCCAAGGCAAGAGAGAACCATCAATCATCACAGAACTAAATCCGTTATGAATAGCACGTACAACACTGTCTATACTGTCACCATGATCCAAGTGTAGAACAAATGGAACCGGACTGTTTTTGATGCGTTGCAAAATATAGGCGAAGAAATCATCTTTACAATATGCAACTTCTGTTGGGTGGACTTCAATAATTGCAGGAGCCTTATCAGCTTCGCATTGTTCAACAACAATACGCACTAATTCTAGGTTGGAGATATTGTACGCTCCAACAGCAAATTTATTCTTTCTAGCAACTTCTAGCAATTGACTCATGTTTAATAACATATTCTTCCTCTTTTCTAATAACTGATTTTTGTTCTGAACCTGCAATACGGATATATTGTTTTACAAGTTCTTTTCCAGCAGAAATTGTGTGATGGATTAGAACTGGATAATCACTTATATCAGTGATAGCATCTTTTAGATATTCATATTGACTTTTCATAAAGTCTGAACCAACATTAATTTTAGCAATTCCAAGGGCAACTGATTTTTTTATTGCCGCAACTCCTGCGCCTGAACCTCCATGCAAAACGAGAGGTACTTGAGTCGCTTCAGCAATAGTTTTGACTATATCATATTGAAATTCTGGAGTATAGTCTTCAGGATAGTCACCATGTGATGATCCATATGAGATTGCTAGACAGTCTACGCCTGTCTCTTTGATAAATCGAATAGCTTCGTCTGGCTTGGTAAACATATCTTGGTTCGTCCATGCATCTCCGCTAACAGCTCCCATGCTCCCTACTTCAGCTTCAACGCTAATGCCAAGAGAATGAGCATGATTAACAATAGCTTTTGTTCGCTTGATATTTGTATCTAAATCAAACATGGATGAATCGGCCATTACACTTGAGAAACCATTGGAAATGCATTTTTTTAAGTGTTCCATATCCTGACCATGGTCTAAATTGATAGCAACTTCCACATTACTATCTTGGGCCATCCGAATAATCCCACTTGTCACATACTGACAATCTAAGTGTGTCAACAAATGTTCTTGTAATAAATCAATTATGATAGGAGCATGTAATTCCTCTGCTGCTTCAATAACAGCTTTTGCTGTTTCTAGATTAAAACAGTTGATTGCTAAGATTCCATATTTTCCTAGCCTTGCACGCTCCAACATGTAATGCATTGGTACATACATAGGCAACCTCCTAACTAAATGATAGTTCTGACAAGTCTACTTCTTCTTCAACTTCTTCTTTAATGCCAGTAACTTCTTCCTCTGTCAATGTTTTTTTCAAAAGAACAAGAAGAATTGCTGTTATAATAGAGCCTACCAGAAGAGCTACCACTGCAACCAGTGGTTTAGACATAGCAGGGATAACAAATACACCACCTGAAGGGACTGGAGAACCATTATCAAACATATAGGAAATCATACCACATACACCGCAACCGATAGAAGTTGCTGTTACTGTGCGGAGGAGATCATTCATTGCAATTGGAATAACACCCTCTGAAATCATACAGAGTCCCATAGGAAATGCAACCTTAATAGCTTCGGTTTCTTGGTTAGTGAAAATACGTTTTTTGACCACTTTAGATAACATCCATCCAAAGGTAACACCAATTGGAGGAACCATAGCAGCAAGAACTTTGATACCTTCAGGTTCCGTGATACCTTCTAAAAGAAGACCGTCGGCAATAAGGTTTGGAACTTTCGAGATAGCTCCACCATAATCTATACAACCTATGAATCCAATAATAAATCCATATAGTGCTTTTTGTGATTTATCCAATCCAGTAATGAAATTGGTAAGTCCACTAGTTGCGGCTGTTAGCGGTCCTCCAATTACAAAGAACATAATGAAACCACCAGCAATAGTAGCTAAGGTAGGAATTATCATCATAGGCATCAATGCTTCAGCCCATACGGGAACTTTCAGGTACTTGCGAATGTTTAGAGCAAGATAACCTGCAATAAAACCGCCAACCATACCGCCTAAGAATCCTGCTCCTAAAAATGAAGCAATTTGACCCATAAGAAAACCTGGAGCAATACCTGGACGGTCAGCAATAGAATAGGATACATAACCACCGATGAAAGAAGGAAGTAATCCCATACCAAACACTCCTAAGGTTGTGAGTGAGGACGCAAAGGTCATGCCTTCTAAAGTGGTAACATTCTCACCACCCATAAGATTTCCGATAGCGATTAGTAAACCTGATGCTACAACCAAAGGTAACATATAGGATATTGCTGTCAATAGGTGACGTTTAATTTCAAGACCAATAGCTTTCATATCTGACTCCTTTTTATTGGTTGCGAGCCTTTAAATCAGACTCTATTTTTTCCAAAAGTTGTTTTGGTGCTTTAACAACAATAGATGTTGGCACTTTAATAGTTGGCAGATCTTA
>DIXV01000064.1:9945-12946 GCA_002436115.1 Streptococcus sp. UBA6071
TTAGTTGTTTGAATATCAACTGCTAGGATAGCTACATCCGCTGCCTTGATTTCTTCTGCCGTCAAAGCATCTTCAGTTCCAATAGTACCTTGCGTCTCCACATGAATCGTGTGCCCAAGTGACTCAGCTGCTTTGATTAATTTCTCTTTAGCAATATAGGTATGAGCTATACCTGATGTACATGCTGCTACAGCTACAATTTTCATAAAAATCCTCCTTTAACCTAGCATAGCTAATAAAGCTTCCTTACTTTCAACTTGTCGTATTTTTTCGATAAACGCTTCATCTACTAAAAGAATTGCAACTTTTTGTAATAATTTTAGATGAACGGTGCTAGCATCTTGATCTCTCACTGCGAATAGAAATACAACTCTAACTGGCTGTTCATCTAGTGTTTCCCAAGAAATATTATGTTTTGCTATTCCAATTGCAATTGTGGTGTTGACAACTGCATCAGATTTCCCATGAGGAATCGCTAAGCCCTGACCAATTCCTGTAATGCCTTCCGTTTCTCGTAAAAGAACATCATCAACAAACGATTTTTTATCAGTAATGTCACCATTTTCTAATAATAGTTCAGACAATTCTTCAATAGCCTCCAACTTGGTATTGGATTGTAAATCAAGAGTAATGATATCTGGAGAAATCATATCTACAATATCAAGTGTATCTCCTTCATTTCCCATTATTCAATCCTCCTTTCCACTAATCTGCTTATTTAATATTTCCAAAATATCCTGACTTGTCTGTCCTAATTGTAGATTTGTTAATACCTGTTCATTAGACAAGAGTTGAAAAATCTGGGTTAGTCTTTTTACATTTGGAGTCTTCTTTGTATAGGTTTCAGGTAAAACCAAGCAAAGTGCTTTATCTACAAGAGAATAATCTACACAGGTCCAATCACAAATAGGATTGTCAAAAGATAAAATCGCCATATGTGCTTCTCTCAAGTCTGGTATGAAAGCATGAGGTACAGCAATTCCTTTTTCTAAACCGGTGCTATTTACAAGTTCTCGTTTAATTATACTGTCAAACACAAATCCTGAATCCGCTTTCAACTTCTCTGATAAAAATAAAGCAATTTCTTTAAGTGCCATATTTTTTGTTGTGACATTACAGATATCTTTATTCAAAAAGAATTTATTTACCATATAACATCTCCCCAGCTATATTAGAAATCGTTTCAATATCACGATTAGTCAATATTGAACTAACTAGAACAACAGGCACACCAATCATCTGCTGTATTGGTATAGTTGTAATGATTAAGTCAACTTTTATATCAGAAAAATCTACAATTTTTGAAATTGCTGTATTTGATGTGACTCCTACAATATTAATCTCCGGAAAAGTTTGAGAAATTTTAATAGTAATTAATTCGGAAGTTCCTATTCCCGTTGTACATACAATATAAGCATTTAATTGTCTCCTCTCTAACTCAATGATTTTTGCAAAATATAGACAAATAAAGCCTGATTCATCCTCTGAGATTTCGGGTAGCGAGTATTCAAGAGAGATTTCCTTAGATGCATCGCATATAAATCTATGCAACTTGTAATACCCGGACTGAATTTCATTTAATAGTGCATTGGGTAGAAAAACTCGATTCATGAGTCTTTGAATCATATAGTGAATATGATTTTCTAACTCAGTTCGTAATTTTGATGAAAACTTTCGATTAGTTGCCAATGATATTTTTTCTATATAGCTTTTTGCAATTTGGCTAGACAATGAAACATCTCTATCAACTGGTACAACATCACTTATACGAGCTGAACTTAAATATTCAAATAAATATATGACTTCTGATTCATCTGGACTGAAACCAATATGATTGGAAATATTCTCAATAATGCGTTTACAAATACTATAAATTTCAGGAGAGAAGTACTTGTTTTCCTTAAGTAAAGTTAACGACTCCTCCTGTTTAGCGACATAACGATATTTCCTAATTCTCTCTAGCAGAACATATATGTGAGCAAACAAACTGATATTATATGGATATAAAATATTAGCTCCCAAAGCTGTAGATGCATATTCAATCTGTTTAATAGTGAAGTAGAAGTCTTGACTATTATTGATGCCATTACAATAATCTTCCAACACTGAGATATCAGTCATCTGATTGAGATTTAATACAATATCCATAATAGCTGCTCGAATATCTCTTTCGGAACCAATCACAGAAATATGTCTACTACTTCTCACAAATGATAGATTCCATTTTTCAAGTTTTTGTGAGATGATAATTTTATCTTTAGAAATAGCCGCCTCACTCACATAGAACTTTTCGTATACTTCAATTGTTCTCAGTCTTTTGGGGGCTACGAAGAGCAATTCTTTAATGATTTCATTGCATCTCTCTTCACTGGAGGTATCACCCGTATTAGTACTTTGTTTTAAATATACCTGAGAATTTAACTTGTAACCTCGGCCCCTTTCAGAAGTTATTATCGGTGTGCCATAATTAGAATTAATTTCTGTTATATGACGAACTACAGTAATTTTTGAAACATCTAAATCCACTGCAATTTTATCAGAGGTAACAAAACTAGTTTGCTGATTCAAATATCTTAGAATGTCTTGATTTAACTTACGTTTCATTTGCCTCCCTCCTTTACACTATTAATTTTACAGTATTTATAAATGAAAGGATTATATAAAAATGATAATTGCAAATATCATTTTTGTAGTGTTCTTAGTGTATCATGGAAGCACTTTGCTATTTTCAAAAAGGCAGAACCACGATATGTCATAGCTCTGCAAATGAGTTATATTCTAAAAACAAGTTCGATGATGTCTCGTTTTCTCTGAAATTTGGAATTCTTCGTATTTACTAAGCTCAAAGACGAAAGCCTAATCTTCTGGAATATGATTATAACGTTTATCTTCTTTCCAGTCAGGCATGATGTGATGCAAGGTTTCTTTCAAGTTCTTATCCATTACTTGAACAATCGCCTTTCTACTCTGCCTCAGGCTTAGAGAATTTGAAGGAACCACG
>DIXV01000064.1:13082-14303 GCA_002436115.1 Streptococcus sp. UBA6071
GAATTTGAAGGAACCACGAGTTTTAGCTTGATAAACTTGAATTCTCATCACTTTTGTTTCCTTATTAAAAGCGATGAGAACCTGTGATGGATAATCAAGTTCTTGCACAATCCCTTTACTGAAGGTTACAAAATTCTTGTTAACGGTCACACCATCAGTATCACGAGGCACTCTGATTCCATCAAATAAGCAAATAATTGGTCATCTCTCAGTTTCTTATAGCTGATAGCATGCCTCATAACACGATTGGCGAACTAAAGAAACTCCTATAGCCCATTGATTCCGCTCCATTAATTAATACTAAGAATTTGTTGATGCAGTAAATCATTGGCTTAAAGCGTTTTACCATCTCCAGCATATCACCAATATGATCAGTATCGGTTTGGGTGCTGATTTTAGTACAATCATTTTCTTCAAAAGAAGATTTTTTAGAAAAAAAGCACCCTAATGGGGTGCACTGTTAGAAATTCCTAACTTGTTCTTTTTTGTGATAGTAGGTAGTACAAATCTGCAAAGTAATTCCCCGCCTGCTGGGATACAATTAATCTTGGTCTGCTTATATCAGACTAATCACCATCGAGATTAATAAAACTCATTTTTAATAAGCCCTACGGCAGCACCTCTTATTGAAGCATAAGGTATTTTACTTGTTTTATCAGAGTTTGGGATAGTAATAATTGGAGCAGTAAAATCTCTTAAGCCATCCTTAGAACTCCTCACCCATTTTCCCAAGCACCTGCCAGTGTAGTGAAATCACCATTATCTATCACATAAATATCTAAATCTGATCAACTTCCTGTTTTGAATATTTTTTCCACTAGTTCTTCCTTGGTATTTCAACTCTGTCAATTCACCACTCATAATCACCATATATACTCTTTTATCCTTATTTACTATAGCATCAGGAGCAATATTTTGAGGAGGAACTAAATTTAATGTACTTGTATTTCCGTTTGCTTCGGAATTAACATCTTGAACTGTTACAACATAGTAGTCATTTTATTTATAAGGTAAATTTGAAACTAAGATTTCATAAGAACCGTGTGAAGTTATGCTACTTCAATCTCCAATGTCGGTTATCCTTAGAAACACACTTGTCCTTTTCATAATAATTTTCTTACAAGAATGATTTATATCCTATTAAAGAAATTCCAATTTATACAAATATACATTTCTATTTATTATTATTCCGAAATATGAACATAATTAAAAGGACTAGCA
>DIXV01000064.1:14540-17009 GCA_002436115.1 Streptococcus sp. UBA6071
AATCGTATAATAAAAATGTTGCGCTAGATATGAATAGACACAGAAAAATAAATATAACAGCTAACGCTTCTATTTTTTTAATCATATACTATTACCATTAAGCATTCAGCATGCCCTTCCTTCGTTTAACATCGTTCATGTCCCATAATGTAGTAAGGGTATCACCAATTGACATCCAATTTGCAAAACCATTAATTGCACTAACTGCAACCCCTGCAATTCTATTAGCCACCCTGACAGCTACATATCTAGCAACTACTAAAGCTACTTTGAAAATTTTTCTTTTCGATTCATGATTTTATCTTAATTCTATTTTATATAAATATTATGCTATCATATAATACTGAAATGGTCAATCTATTTTAGTTCTATGTTCAAACTATTAAAACGCATTGTTGAGAGATAAGACTTCAAATACCGATCTTAAGTTTTGTGTACTGCATTTGATATTGGAAGAACTTTAGCTAGGAATTCTAAAAATGTTAAAAATCAATTTAGAATACTTTTTTCCTACCAATTCTCAATCAGGAGTGTTGTTTAATTTCTCCGCATAGGTTTGTTTCTGGAGTTCAAAACATAGATAAAAAACTTACACTAGTTTTAATTACAATATTTTTGATATCTACTTTTTAGTCTTAAGGTAAAAATTGGGGGAAATCTACCCTTTAAAGGGGCTTCAGGCGACAGCCGAAAAATCATCAACTTAAGCACTACGGTTTTACCGTTTCAACTTTCCAACGGTTTTGACCCTTAAACCGTATAGCCCCTTGTTGATCTGTCCTGTAAATACGACTACCGTATTGTTTTAAAATAGCCACTACTTCCTGATGTGGGTGCTGATAGCGATTGTTTTTTCCTGCAGAAATAAGAGCCACTTTCGGTGAAAGCTGAGCTATGAAAGCATCTGTTGATGAACCTTTAGAGCCATGGTGCCCTACTTTAACAACATCTGCTCGAAGGTTGGGGTAGCTTTCTAGTAACTTTTCCTCTCCATTTGCCTCTAAATCGCCTGTAAAAAGAAAGCTCGTCTTTAAAAATTCTCCATAAAGGACAAGAGAATCATCATTTCCCCCATCACCTGTCTCAATGGGATAGAGAACATGTAAATGGGCATCAAAAATAGGGAGACGATCTCCTACTTCAGCGACCTGAATAGGAGCGTTCATGCGCTTTAATTTTTGAACAAAGCTGGCCACTGTCAAGCTACCAGCCGATACCAGAACTTTCTTAATCTTAAAGCGTTTTGCCACCTCCAGCATATCACCAATATGATCCGTATCGGTGTGCGTTAAGATTAAGGTGTCAATCGTCTCCACCCCCCTACTTTGTAGATAGGGAATGAGGGTACGCTCGGCATTGCTCACGGTCTGCTTCTTTTGCCAAGGCGAGGGTTTCCCAAAATTGACTCTTCCCCCGACATCAATTAGGATGGTTTGTCCTTTCATATCTCTGAGAAAAATGCTATCTCCTTGACCAACATCAACCACCGTGATTTCGTTGGTCAAAGGGAATTTTGTTTGGAAGAACAATAGGAAAATACACGCTCCGATTATGAGGGCTCCCTTTAAGTTCCTTCTAAAATCATAAAGCAAGCCCAAAAAGACCAATAGTGCTAAAAGGGTTACTAAATTAGGACGACCAAATACTATGGGAGAGTTTACCCAGCTTCCTAACCAGCGAATGAAGCTTTCGAGGAAAATGAATAGGCTGTTGAAGCCTTCACTTCTCCAAACAGGAGATATGAGAAAGGCCAAACTCAAAAGGGGTAAGAGAATCCTGTCAAAGAGAAAGGAAAAAAGAAAGGTTAGTAGGATAGAGACGGGTTGGAAGACAGAGAAGTACCAGGTGAGGAGTGGCAGAATGCCTAGAGAAATACTGGTTGACTCTAGCATTTTTCTCTTCAGGATATTTACCTGGTCACATTTAACAAAAGATAAGATAAAAGCATAAGAAAAACTAAGCACCCCACCTGCGTGAAGAAGAAAATGAGGCATCAGAAAAAAACTCACTAAAATTGTCACGCCCAAATTATCCAAACCAGATACCCCTCGGTTCCCAAAATGCTTTTGAAGTAAAGCCCTGATTACTGATGGAGAAAACCCTGTCAAACCTGCATAGAGAACAGAAAAAGGGAGTTGCAGAATATCCACCCACTCCTTTTGTAAACCAAACCTCAGGAGCAAGTAACGAAATGCATTAATGAAAAAACCGACCTGCATACCAGATAAGGCAAAAAGATGAATGATTCCCAGACTAGAATAGAGGCTGTTCATCTCCGAAAAATCTTTATCCAAATAACCAAATAACAAACCTGTCATGTAGTGACTCATAGGAGTAGGAAAGTTTGATGCGATATAAACCAAGGCTGAGCGCCGCCATTCTGATAACTTATCAAAAAGGTTATAGCTATTGTGTGGCTTTATTTGATGAATCTTGTCAATAGTGACCTGCTTATAAATCCCTTGACTT
>DIXV01000064.1:17182-17388 GCA_002436115.1 Streptococcus sp. UBA6071
ATAGTGACCTGCTTGTAAATCCCTTGACTTTCTAAATAAGCTTGGTAGTTAAAGCCATTAAAATTCCGTGTAGACTCTGCCTCAACCACTTCAGCTTCAACGTCTAGCAAAAGAGAGTGATGGATGCGCTTAAAATAGGCTTGCTCCTCTTCTGTTCTAAGAACATAAAAAACATGATATAAGTGCCCGCCAGATTTTCCGCGAAA
>DIXV01000085.1 GCA_002436115.1 Streptococcus sp. UBA6071
AAAACCAAGCGATGTTTGAGTAATCAATTTCTTTATGATAGAATAAGAAGGAAAGATATTAAAAACGAGGTAGATAAAACATGTTAGATGCTAGTAAGTTGAAAGCAGGAATGACTTTTGTGACAGGTGATGGAAAATTGCTTCGTGTCTTAGAAGCTAACCACCACAAACCAGGGAAAGGCAATACTGTGATGCGGATGAAACTTCGTGATGTTCGAGCAGGGTCAACTGTGGACACGACCTATCGTCCAGATGAGAAGTTTGAGCAAGCCATCATTGAAACCCACCCAGCGACCTATCTCTATCAGATGGATGAGACAGCTTTCTTTATGGATACAGAGTCTTATGAGCAGTACGAAATCCCTGTGGCGAATGTTAAAGAAGAACTCAAGTATGTTTTAGAAAACACCGAAGTTAAAATTCAGTTTTATGGGATAGAAGTTATCGGTGTGACAGTTCCGACGACTGTTGAGTTGACAGTTGTTGATACTCAGCCGTCTATCAAGGGAGCAACCGTGACAGGTTCAGGAAAACCAGCAACACTTGAGACTGGTTTAGTTGTGAATGTACCTGATTTTATTGAAATTGGCCAAAAACTAATTGTCAATACTGCTGAAGGTACTTATGTATCCCGTGCCTGAGCGGATATATTCTTAAAGTAAGAAAGGATAAGCTTATGGAAAATTTAGGTGAAATTGTCATTGCACCACGAGTGCTGGAAGTCATTACAGGAATTGCAACGGCTAAGGTAGATGGTGTCTATGCTTTGCGTAATAAAGCTGTTTCGGATACCCTGCTGAAAACGAGTAGCGGACGTGGGGTGTACCTTCGTACAACAGAAGATGGTGATTTGATAGCAGATATCTATGTCTATTTAGAGTATGGTGTTAGTGTGCCATCAGTCGCTATGGAGGTGCAAAAGGCGGTAAAAGCTGCGGTATATGATTATGCTGATATTCAGATTGACAGTGTCAATATTCATATTGTCGGTATTGCACCAGATAAGACTCCAAAACCAGATTTGAAAGATTTATTCAACGAGGACTTTCTTGATGACTAAGCTAGACCCGCGTTATCGATTACGGGAGCGTGCTTTTCAGGCTCTCTTGTCCATAGAGTTTGGCAGGGAATTAAATGAAGCCCTATCCTTCGCCTATTGGCATGATAGGGAAGAAGTAGATGAATTCGTAGTCGCACAAACAGAGTTCGAGGTGCCCAGCTTCATGAAGGATTTGGTTGAAGGGGTCAGCCAGAACATGTCAGAATTGGACAAACTTCTCCTTCCTCAATTAAAATCTGGTTGGACCTTGGAACGCCTTAGCTTAGTTGATAAAACCTTACTTCGTTTGGGGCTCTATGAGGTCATGTTCTATCAAGAAACACCTGATAGAGTTGCTGTCAACGAGGTTATTGAACTGGCCAAGCGGTTTTCGGACAAGCAAGCGCCTCGCTTTATTAATGGGGTATTAACCCACTTCGTAAAAGAGGACTAAAAAGACCTCCTTTTTCCCTTCTATTTTGTCCTTAGAAGGCTAGCTCTTAGAAGAAAAGTCTTGCTTTAGATGCCGATTTTTGTAAAAATGGCTTGTCTCTTTTAAGGAAGCGGTTGGCTTATTAAAAATCTTAACAAAATTATTAATTTTGTTAAGATTTTTTTAAGTTGTTTAGACTATAATAAGTCCAATCCTAAATTTTCTTTTTTTCTTTTTTATGACCACTTTTATGTGGGAAACTCTACTAAGAGGCTGGGCTCAACCCAGCCTCTTAGTCTGTTTCAGAAGTCTGAAATGCCTAGAATCGGATGATGAGAAGTTTTAGCCATTGAGAGAAAGACCCAATCGTCTCGGGTGCTTGTTCTTTACTAGCAAAAATGAAAGGTGATTCTTTAGTGAGGGAAAGAAGTCAAGGGCCTAGAGTAATTTCGGCTAAAATGCTTATTTCGATGAGGTTTGCGAAGCAATGGGGATTACATGAAACCTTTTAAGTTTACATAGGAAAAGAAGGTTGGAGAGCAAAAAGAGTCTTGATAAAAGGTCTCTGTGAAATGTTTAGAAGATGGGGAAAAAGATAGTTTCTGCTATTTTTACGACCTTCAGTCTTCCGTATGACGTTAGGTTTTGGACAGTTGGAAGAGGTGTGGTATAATAGGGTATATGAGAATTATATCTGGCCTTTATGGAGGGCGACCACTCAAAACACCAAAAGGAAAAACAACGCGTCCAACTTCAGATAAGATAAGAGGGGCACTTTTTAATATGATTGGTCCTTACTTTGATGGTGGACGAGTTCTTGATCTTTTTGCAGGTAGTGGTGGTCTAAGTATTGAAGCAATATCTCGCGGTATGGAAGAGGCAGTGCTGGTCGAAAAAGATTGGCAGGCTCAGAAGGTTATAGCAGCTAACATTGCTATGACTAAAGAAACTAGCAAGTTTCAGCTATTAAAGATGGATGCCGATCGCGCCTTATCCCAGTTATCGGGAGAGTTTGATTTGATTTTCTTAGATCCTCCGTATGCTGAAGACGTAATTGTTAAAACACTTGAAGACTTAGAAGGCTTGGGCTTGTTAAGTCCAGATATTAAGGTGGTTTGTGAGACCGAAAAGAGCGTCATCTTACCAGAACAAGTGGCTAATCTAAGCATTTGGAAACAGAAAGCTTATGGTATCTCTAAGGTGACAGTCTACGTGAGGTAGCTAGGAGGTAGCAGATGGAACGACGATTTGCCTTTCTACTCTTCTTATTTTTTCTTGGAATCTTGATTTACTTTTTATTGCGGTTGCGCCGTTGGGAAAAGACTGTTCGAGGTTATAAGTGGAAAAATCAAGAAGGGGTTGGAACTTGGAGTAGGAGCAGAAATCCTCTGTTTCTCTTTATTGCTGGTGTTCAGACGATTTATTTTCTATCTGATTGGCTTTTAGGAGGTTTCCAATGGCAGGACTTGTATCTGGTATTTTTGACCATAGGTCTGCCTCTCTATCTTTATTTTGCAAATAATGACTAGAAGTCTAATCCGCTTCTGGCAGAGAAAGGATAATATATTGGACAGAATTGGACTTTTTACAGGTTCTTTTGATCCGTTAACACTGGGGCATATGGACTTAATTATCCGTGCCAGCCGACTATTTGATCGTCTCCTTGTAGGTATCTTCCACAATCCGCAAAAAACAGCCCTTTTGTCTATAAAGGATCGGCAGTATCTCTTGAAGGAAGCAGTAGCGATAGCAGCGTTAAAGAACGTAGAGATTATTATAGCGCAAGAAGAATTAGTTGTTGAGGTGGCTAGGCGATATGGTGCGACAAGCCTGGTCAGAGGACTACGCGGCGGTAATGATTTATCCTATGAGGCCAGTTACGACTTTTATAATAGAAATTTAGCGCCTGAACTCGAAACGGTCTATCTATTGGCAAAGCCTGACTATCAATTTGTCAGCTCTAGTGGTGTTAAAGAACTATTGGCTTTTAAGGCGGATATTTCAGCCTATGTTCCTGAAAATGTAAGAAATGTGTTGGAGAATCAAAATGAAAACAAAAAGGATGAGTAAACGGA
>DIXV01000128.1:0-323 GCA_002436115.1 Streptococcus sp. UBA6071
CTGTGTTTGAAATTCCAAGAAAATGTTTAAAAAACAAAGGAGGGGACTTAAATGATTTATGTTAAACACTTTAAAAGCGACAGGGTGTATCTAGTTCATGACGTAAAGGATGATTACGTTTACTATGAAGCATATGGAAAAATCTACAAACGCCATATTGCGCAATTCCTGAGTAAAGACAGTCGTTCAGAGACTGGCAACAAACTAGACTTTAGCGCCTTTGCTGGTTTTAGAAAAATACTTGTCAGAAGAGGTCGCGAAAATGCGATTGATGCCACTGATTATGATGAGAGCGGCAAGATGAAACAGGATGGACTGAATGT
>DIXV01000128.1:576-1554 GCA_002436115.1 Streptococcus sp. UBA6071
ACCTTCAAGGAGATACAGGGTCTAAAATGCTATGACGAAACGCGACGAGCGATTATTGATGACAGAGGCATTGTGAGGGATGTGCTCATTCGATGCTTCCCTGGTCTGCTTGGTGAGCTACTTACGGTATCAAGAGTGCGAGAAGGGTATATTATAGTGAAACGTGGTCAATACTACTATCAAGTTCACCGTCAGCATCTGAGAGGAGGTGGCGACGAGTGATTAGCTATAAGGCCTTGGCAATTATTTTACTAATGCTCTCAGCAGCAAACATTCTTGGAATTGCAGCTGTGGACGAGAGAAATGAAATAGGACTGGTTCTCGGAATTGATATTGTAGTCGTAGCTATGTCCTTAGTGTTTTTGATAGTGACTTAGAGAAGAGAGGAGTTTTATTAGTATGGCGAATGGCACAGTTTTAGGTTTATATTTTTTAGGTATTAGTGCGGGAATTGCATTTGCAAAATTCTCTAAAGAGGATACTTCAACCACTGTTGGTTTGGTGCTGGGTGTTCTTGGACTTGTAGTATTTTATTTTGGTTGATTAAGAGTGAGGCCGATGTGCTTAACAGGATTAAGAATAGTACAAGTGGAGTGTCACAGTAGAAGCGGAACCGAGAGGTTCTGTTTTTTTTTATTGAGTGTTCGCGTTTCGGATTTGGATTTTGGTCTGGGGGATTATTTAGCAGGTAAGCTCGTATCTCGAGTTCGGGAAAAATTTTCTCCCGAAACCCACCCCCATCTGCTTGATTTATTTTTTGTTAACTTTCTTTATGTTTCATTAACTTTGCAGGTTGACTGCTTGAGTTTATTATGATAAAATTAAAGCGAGAAGAAGGTTAAGACAAAAAATGAAAAGGGGAAAAAATTTGAACACGCAAAAACATTTTTATGCGACAGTTGGGGACTTTCCAGTTTTAACCGCAAAACAAGAACGGGAACTATTTGTAAAGTATGAGGAAACAGGCTGCTTGGAAGC
>DIXV01000128.1:1852-3248 GCA_002436115.1 Streptococcus sp. UBA6071
GATAAATTTGATATCTCAAAGGGATATCGTTTCTCGACCTATGCTTTCTATGTTATCAATCAATCAATCAAAACAGCCTTGCAAGAGAAGCGCAATCTAGTTCGAGTGCCACAATATATTGCGAACAACCTCTATAAAGTCCGTCAGTATGTGGAGGAGAATCCATCTGCAACAAAAGAAGAATTGTCTGAGGTATTTGAAATGACGGAAAAAACAATCACAGCAATGTTGGGACAATTGCAAGAATTTATGGACATTGACTCAATTGATGTTGAACACGATGATGAGAACTTAAAAGAAATGGAATGGAATGAACTGATTGAAGATTTGAACAAAGCAATCGACAATCATCTAACAGAAGAAGAAGCAATCATCATCAGAGCACGAGCAGGATTAATCAGCGATGCCAAAGCAACTCTTTCAGATGCAGCAGCAATGGCTGGCGTTCAGCGCTCATCGGTCAGAGATATCGAACAAGCAGCAATGGGTAAGCTGAGTGAACTAGAAGAGTTGAAAGCATATGTGATAAGGGGGTAAGATGAGTGGGTAAGATAAAGGAGTCGTTCCACCAGGGTTTGGGTAAGATGAGCCTTCATGACCTTATGGCATTGCACAAGAAAGTGGGCTTTCAGAGAAAGAATGCTGAAGCTCTAGCAAAGAAGCTGAAAGAGGTTCAGTCAAAAGTAAAGGAAAAGGAGTAGTCATTTGACTGCTCCTTTTTTTGTGTGACCACTCGCATGCGCCATCAGAGCTGGGAGTTTTTTGAGAGAGGTTAAGGTCTCAGGTTTTTTATTGCAAAAACTATTGTTTGAATCTTTCCCGCCAAATATCCTGAAAATTTGACTTTTTATGTATAACAGTGTAAAGTATGAAGTGTCAAAGGGGACAAGAGCCCCAGACAATAAGGAGAAATTTATTATGAAAAATTTAAACCGCACAATGGTAACTGTATTAGTGACAAAACCAAATATCGGGAACGGGCGTCAAGTGACAAAAATGATGGTGCCAGCAAACCGTATTTGGCAATCAAACATTCCATTCACTTGCAACAAGCGCTTGTTACAAGACAACGTAAAAGCAATGATGAAAGGTGCCGTTGTAAACGGTGCTGGAATCAAAGCTTGGATTGTTAAGTAGCAACACGAAGTTGGCAGAGCTTCTTAAAACTGCCAATTAAAAGAAAAGAGGAAAAGAGATATGAAAATAGGAAATAGAAAATTAAAAAAACACTGGCAAGCGGCATTAGATATTACCGTTTACGCAGTGGTGGCATTCCCAATCGCATTTGCAGTGGTTGCGGGGTTCCTGTACTGGTGCATGAGTACGCCGTATAACTGGTAAGCAATACGAAGTTGGCAGAGCTTCTCAAAACTGCCAATTAAAAGAAAAGAGGAAA
>DIXV01000128.1:3544-5179 GCA_002436115.1 Streptococcus sp. UBA6071
AAGAAGTCAGGAATCGTTTTACGAGTAAAGACTGACTTCGTAAAAATGGAAGAGGTTGCAGGATTCCGAGTTGTGAAATCTAGCAACCACCAGTTAGAGTTTATGGGAGAGCAATTCCGCCCAAACACTCGCAATGTATATATCGTATCAGGAATCGTGCTAAATGCCATCAAGTCGGGCATGGTTGCACTTCCAATTGGTATGCGAGCAGAACAGTTCGTGGCACCAGATACAAATGGTGAGGGAGTTCTTCGGAACGAGCTTGGTCACATCTTATCTGTAGCCGGATTCATTCAATAAAAGGGAGAGCGAAAGCTCTTCTTTCTGTTGTCTTGCGCCAGTCGCCTACGCCTTTGTGCGCGCGACTTTTTCACCATATCCCAGCTTCTCAAGTTTTCCTTTGCAATATGAGCAAACAGTCTTATTTCCACCAAAAATCCTGAAAATTTGACTTTTTATGTATAACAGTGTAAAGTATGAAGTGTCAAAGGGGACAAGAGCCCCAGACCATTAGGAGAATAATAATATGAAAAATTTAACAGTATCTTTCACGGACAATGCATTCAACCACTTCCTTGTTAACAACCACTGGTGCAACACTAGCGACCTTACTTCGACTGAAGAGCTACCACTCTACATCGAATTCATCGAGCTACAAAAAGCCAGTATTCGAAAAGCGATTTTTGAAAACTCAATCGATACGCCAACTCTGATTAGTGACAAGCACTTCACCATTCAGAAAGATGGAAAGCCTTACCACTGGCTGAGCTACACGAACTTCCTCAAGTGGATTGACGAAATCCAAGAAGAAGGAGGAATCGTAAAAATCACCGGTCGATGGATGGTGGTAACATTCCCTCACCTGACAACTGAGTACCAAGTGGAGGTGGAAAAATAAAAAAAAGGGGGAGCGAAAGCTCTCCTATTTCTCATGGGCGCCAGTCGCTTCCGCCCTTGTCCGCGCGACTTTCTAGTCATCTCTAGGTCCCCGAGATAATCGTGGATTCTATGCATATATAACATTATTCCACAGAAAATCCTGAAAATTTGACATTTTATCAATTTATCTGTAAAGTATGAAGTGTCAAAGGGGACAAGAGCCCCAGACAATAAGGAGAAATTTATTATGAAAAAAACATTTGTATCTTTCACCATCGATGCATTCAACGCTCACTTTATCGACAAGTGGGGGACTACGGCTAGCGACCTTACTTGGGATGAGCGTGAACCAGAAGAGCTCGAGTTCATCGAACTACAAAAAGGGAAGCTCATCTACGGACTGCTTGAGGCTTCAGTGGATACCCCAACACCACTAAGCGACAAGCGCTTCACAATCATGAATGACCAACATGAAGTCATTGAGTGGTTGAATTGGAACAACTTCATCACTTGGGTCGAAGACCTAATCGAGATGGAGCCGAAGTTCACCATCAAGGGTCTTGACGGAAAAGTGACTTTCGATACTATCATCGACAAGTACTTCATCCGAATCGAAGCATAAGAACAGGGTTGCCGGAGCCCTTCAAAACCGGCGAATCTTTAAAAATAAAGGAGAATTGATTATGTTCTTAGGATTTGAAAAAGTATATGCAATTGGCGAAGCTGAGGCTGAGCTAGGAATTGAAACTGCAGAAA
>DIXV01000055.1:0-3598 GCA_002436115.1 Streptococcus sp. UBA6071
CTGTTGAAACGGTCTTTACAGTTCTTCATGCTGGAGGGAAGTTTGGCGGCGGAGGCTATAAGGTTTCAGGAGGCCTTCACGGCGTCGGTTCTTCGGTTGTTAATGCCCTATCTAGTCAGTTGGAAGTCAGAGTTTATCGTAACGGACAGATTTATTTTCAAGAATATCGTCGAGGTGATATTGTTGCTGATGTGGCAGTTATTGGAGAAACGGATCGTCAAGGAACGGAAGTGCATTTTGCACCAGACCCTACTATTTTTACCGAAACGATTGAATATGAGTTTGACAGACTCAATAAGCGGATTCAAGAACTAGCCTTCCTGAATCACGGTCTCCATATTACCATAACGGACAAACGTGACGACAAGCAACAAACTGAAACCTACCATTACGAAGGTGGGATTTCTAGCTACGTGGAATACCTGAATTCTGGAAAGGAAGCGATCTTTGAGGTTCCCATTTTCACAGAAGGGGAAATGGATGGCATCATAGTTGAAGTAGCTATGCAGTACACAACGGCTTATCAAGAAAATGTTATGTCCTTTGCCAACAACATCCATACTCACGAGGGAGGAACTCATGAGCAGGGTTTTCGAACAGCCTTGACACGTGTTATCAATGATTATGCTAAGAAAAATAAGCTCCTTAAAGAAAATGAGGACAACCTGACGGGTGAAGATGTACGTGAGGGATTGACCGCTGTTATCTCAGTCAAACACCCTAACCCTCAATTTGAGGGACAAACAAAGACCAAATTAGGTAACAGTGAAGTCGTTAAGATAACCAACCGCCTTTTCTCAGAAGCCCTTTCAACCTTCCTCTTAGAAAATCCTCAAATTGCCCGCCGTATCGTTGAAAAAGGGATCTTAGCGAGCAAGGCTAGGATTGCGGCTAAGCGAGCGCGTGAAGTCACTCGGAAAAAATCAGGTTTAGAAATCTCCAATCTTCCAGGGAAATTAGCAGATTGTTCGTCAAACGATCCCTTGGAGACAGAACTGTTTATCGTTGAGGGAGATTCGGCAGGTGGATCAGCTAAATCAGGTCGTAACCGTGAATTTCAAGCTATCTTGCCTATACGGGGTAAAATCTTAAATGTTGAGAAAGCGACCATGGATAAGATCCTAGCCAATGAGGAAATTAGAAGTCTCTTCACTGCTATGGGGACAGGGTTTGGAGCTGACTTTGATGTGAGTAAGGCCCGCTATCAAAAGCTGGTGATTATGACTGATGCGGATGTTGATGGCGCCCATATTCGAACGCTGTTACTCACCCTTATCTACCGCTATATGCGTCCGGTACTAGAAGCAGGTTATGTTTACATTGCCCAGCCTCCTATTTACGGTGTTAAAGTCGGATCAGATATAAAGGCTTATATCCAGCCCGGTATAAACCAAGACCAAGATTTAGAAGAGGCACTTGCCTTGTATAGTCAGGGACGCTCAAAACCGTCTATTCAACGCTATAAAGGGCTTGGAGAGATGGATGACCATCAACTTTGGGAAACAACCATGGATCCAGAAAACCGCTTGATGGCTAGAGTAACAGTAGACGACGCTGCGGAAGCAGATCGCATCTTTGATATGCTGATGGGGGATCGTGTTGAGCCACGTCGTGAATTCATTGAAGAAAATGCTGTTTATTCTACCTTGGATATCTAACTTTTTCAAAAAAGGTGCAATCTTCCCTGAAATATGGTATAATAGGACAGGTTTTCTAGTAAAAAAAGTTATTAAAAGGAGTTTTTTATGTCTAGTGGCACGATAATCATCATTATTGTGATAGTAACCCTTATCATCCTAGCTTATGTTTTGAGTATTTTAGCAAGAAAGAGAAATGAGTCTCTACTGGATAAGTTAGAAGAGAGAAAAGAATCCCTCTTCAATCTTCCTGTCAATGATGAAATTGAAGAAGTTAAAGATCTCCACTTAATCGGACAAAGTCAAGTGACCTTCCGTGAATGGAATCAAAAATGGGTAGATTTATCACTAAATTCATTTGCAGATATTGAAAATCAGCTCTTTGAAGCAGAAGGTTTTAACCAGTCCTTTAGATTTTTGAAATCTAAAGCCGCTATTGAGAGTATTGATAGCCAAATCAACTTGATTGCAGAAGATATCGAGTTGATTCGTGAGGCTCTCCATAATCTCAAGGAGCAAGAGTCTAAAAACAGTGGTCGTGTTCGGCATGCCTTAGATTTATTTGAAGATTTCAGACAGACCCTGTCTGAAAACGAGGATAGCTATGGAGAAACTTTGCCAGAACTACAAAAGCAATTCCTTCTTATTGAGGCAGAATTTTCGGAGTTTGTTACCCTTAATACCTCTGGAGATCCGATTGAGGCATCAGCTATCTTAGATAGAACAGAAGAGCACATGATTGCACTCAACAAAATCATGGATCGTGTACCTGTGCTGATTAAAAAGCTAAGTACCGATATACCAGACCAACTTGATGATTTGGAATCGGGCTATAGAAAGCTGTTAGAAGAGAATTATCAGTTCCCTTCTGAAGATATTGAGGTACGGTTACAGGGGATTCGTACAGCTATCAAGGAGAACTTATCCAGAACGGCTTCCTTTGATTTGGATCGTGCAGATCAAGAAAATCAAAGAATTCAGGATGAAGTGGATGACCTTTACGAGGTGTTTACGCAAGAAATCAATGCACACCAAGAGGTGGTTAAGTTAGTCAATTATTTGCCTGCTTACATTGAACACATTGCAAATAGCCATCAGAAACTTAAGGATGAAGTTGACCGTTTACGTGAGTCGTACTATTTATCAGATAGTAAATTAGGACAAATAGAGCGTTTAGCTGAAGAATTTAAAGAATTAGAAGCGTCTCTAGTAGATAAAATTGAACATGTAGACCAACCAGAATTGCCTTACTCTCTTATTCAAGAGGAATTGGAAAACAATAAGGTGCGTCTGACAGACATGGAAGAAGACCAGATTAGTCTGGCTGACTACCTCAATATGCAAGAACAATCAGAAGCTAAGGCTCGTCAGACAGCGTCGACCTTTATCCATAAATTACATACCATTAAACGTTATATGGAAAAGCAGAACCTGCCTGGCATTCCTCAAAGCTTCATTACCCATTTCTTTACAACTAGCAATCATGTGGAATCTTTGATAGAAACACTAGAGCCTAAACGTATTGACATGGACAACGTTAACCGTTTGCTTGAGATTGCAACGGCTAGTATGGAAGACTTAGAGGCGGAAGCCTATCACATTGTTCAAAATGCAAGTCTAACAGAACAGTTGCTTCAGTATTCCAATCGCTACCGTGCGCATGATGTTCAGATTCAAGAGGCATTTGATACGTCATTGGCCACTTTTGAAAGAGAATTTGACTACGATTTGTCCTTTGAGACAGTGTCTAAGGCCTTGGAAAATGTTGAACCAGGAGTGACGACACGTTTTGTTAACTCTTATGAAAGAACGCATGAACGTATTCGTTTCTAATCGCTAACCTGTCTGCATCTAAGATGGGGGCTAGTCACTTGTGGTTAAGTACCTTAATTGAGCTTGTTTAATGGATGTGACATCAACACCATTAACAAGCTCTTTTTTATCGCATTATCATGGAGAAA
>DIXV01000055.1:3872-10593 GCA_002436115.1 Streptococcus sp. UBA6071
TTTTTGTGTGAAAATGCATTTTCATCAGATAAACCTAATGAACGGCTAAGCAAAAATGGGGATTTTATGATAAAATAGTCTAGGTATTATTTAAAAGATGGAGAACTTAGTTTGGCACAGTTATACTACCGCTATGGAACGATGAACTCGGGCAAGACAATTGAGATTTTAAAGGTTGCTTATAATTACGAAGAACAAGGTAAGCCTGTCATCATTATGACCAGTGCTCTTGATACGCGAGAAGAACTAGGCTATATTGCTAGTCGTATCGGCATTCGTCGAGAAGCCTATCCCATAACAGCCCAGACCGATATTTTTGCCTATATCAAAGAATTAAAGGACCGCCCTTATTGTGTCTTAATTGATGAATGTCAGTTTTTAACGAAAAACAATGTCTATGATTTGGCGCGTGTAGTTGACGAGTTGGAAATCCCAGTGATGGCTTTCGGGTTGAAGAATGATTTCCGCAATGAACTATTTGAAGGTTCAAAATACCTGCTCTTATTAGCGGATAAAATAGAGGAAATTAAAACCATTTGCCATTATTGCAGTAAGAAGGCGACAATGGTGTTGCGGACGGAGAATGGCGTGCCTGTCTATGCTGGTGAGCAGATTAAAATCGGAGGCAATGAAACCTATATATCTGTATGTCGTAAGCATTACTTTCAACCTAAAAAATAAAAGAGTAAATCCACAACGAAATGCCAGAATGCTGCTTGGTTCTAAAAGGCCGATGAAAAATCATCAGAATGGCCGCCAGACATAGGAATCTTTCAGGTTACCAAGGGCAAGAATCTTAAAATGAGGAAAAATACACATGAATATCTATGACCAGTTACAGTCTGTAGAGGATCGATATGAGGAATTGGGAGAGTTATTGAGCGACCCTGATGTTGTTAGTGATAATAAACGCTTCATGTCACTGTCTAAAGAGGAAGCCAGTACACGTGATACTGTGACGGCTTATCGGGACTATAAAAAAATTATCCAGAACATGAAAGACGCAGAAGAAATTATTAAAGCTGCTGCTGGCGATGCTGAATTAGAAGAAATGGCTAAAGAAGAGTTAAAGGCAGCTAAAATAGAAAAGGAAGTTTATGAAGAAAAGCTGAAATTCTTGCTTTTGCCCAAGGATCCCAATGATGATAAAAACATTATTTTGGAAATCCGTGGTGCAGCAGGTGGTGATGAGGCAGCTCTCTTTGCAGGTGATCTTTTGAACATGTATCAAAAGTATGCTGAAAGTCAAGGTTGGCGGTTTGATGTTATGGAAGTTTCCTTAAATGGTGTTGGTGGTCTAAAGGAGGTCATCGCTATGGTATCCGGACAGTCTGTCTATTCTAAACTCAAATATGAATCGGGAGCTCACCGAGTGCAGCGTGTTCCTGTGACGGAGAGTCAGGGGCGTGTCCATACATCAACTGCCACTGTTCTTGTCATGCCAGAAGTCGAAGAAGTGGATTATGAGATTGCTGCGAAAGATTTGCGGGTAGACATCTATCATGCTTCTGGTGCAGGTGGTCAGAATGTCAATAAAGTAGCGACAGCCGTACGAATTGTCCATTTACCTACTAATATTAAAGTCGAGATGCAAGAAGAGCGGACACAACAAAAAAACCGTGATAAGGCCATGAAAATTATCCGAGCGCGGGTAGCAGACCATTTTGCACAGATTGCTCAGGACGAACAAGATGCTGAACGTAAATCCACCATCGGGACAGGTGATCGTTCAGAGCGTATTCGTACCTATAATTTCCCACAAAATCGAGTAACCGACCATCGAATAGGTCTGACCTTACAGAAGTTGGATACGATTTTATCTGGAAAAATGGACGAAGTGGTTGATGCTTTAGTGCTCTACGACCAAACCCAAAAACTAGAAGAGTTGAACAAGTAATGACTTATGCACAACGATTTGCAGCTTATGAAAAGAGACTAGTCGCCTTAGGTGAAGAAGCAGAAGCGCTTCAGTTTGTTTTTCGTCATAAGAAAAACATGTCCCTAACAGATTTTGTTTTGTCGTTGAATAAGGCGGTTACTCCAGAAGATGACCAATTATTGGAGGACTTGTTTCAACAATTGTCCCAACATTTCCCTGCTCAGTATATTCTTGGGCAAGTAGCATTTTCTGGTCTGTCTCTTGTCGTTGACGAACGGGCATTGATTCCCAGACCTGAAACAGAAGAATTGGTTTCCTTAGTTTTAGAGGAGAATCAAGAAGCAGACTTGCAAGTCCTAGATCTTTGTACAGGCTCTGGAGCGATAGCGCTCGCTTTAAAAAAGAACCGCCCTCATTGGCAGCTTTCAGCTAGTGATATCTCAGAAGCTTCAATTGCGCTGGCAAAAGAAAACGGAAAACGTCAAAACTTAAGTGTCACCTTCATCTCATCGGATCTTTTTAGTGCATTGTCAAGGCCATTTGATCTAATAATCTCAAATCCACCTTATATTGCACCTAAAGATAAGGCAGAAGTGGGCACGAATGTTTTAGCTTGGGAACCTCACTTAGCATTATTTGCTGAGGAAAATGGCTTGGCTGTCTTCCGAAGAATTGCAGAAGAAGCAGGGGCTTATCTAACCAAAACAGGAAAGCTCTATCTGGAAATTGGCTATAAGCAGGGGCAGGCGGTTAAGAAGCTGTTTGAGGAACACTTTCCCAATCATCGGGTAAGGACTCTAAAGGATAGTTTTGGAAAAGACAGGATGGTGGTGGTTGATGGTGGTTGATTTTTATAAGACTATCCAAGCAGGTGGAGCACTTATCTTGCCAACAGAGACTGTTTATGGACTCTTCGCACAAGCTTTGAATGAGGAGGCAGTCAGCAGGGTTTACCAACTAAAAAGAAGGCCTAAAGAGAAAGCCATGAACTTAAATGTGGCTAGCTTGAAAGACATCTACCAGTTCTCAAAGGACCAACCAGACTATCTTCCTCAGCTCTACCAATATTTTCTACCCGGCCCTTTAACCCTAATCTTAAAGGCAAATTCTTTGGTTCCTGTTTGGGTTAATTCTGGTTTAGAGACGGTGGGTTTTAGAGTGCCAAAGCATCCTGTAACTCTGGATGTGATTGAGCAGACTGGCCCTCTGATTGGTCCCTCAGCAAACCTTTCAGGAAAAGCTAGTGGTCGGCAGTTTTCAGAGATTTCGAATCAATTTGACGGCCTTATTCAAGGCTATCAAGATGATCTAGCCATTAGTGGACAGGATTCGACAATCCTTGATCTATCGGGTGACAAGCCAAGGATTCTTCGGCAGGGGGAAATCACAAGAGAAGCTCTTGAAAAGTCAATTCCCCAAATAGTATTTCATTGAGTGTATAACTAATAACTTTAATTTTTATGTTACAAAAGGAGAAAAAAATGATTTTTGATAAAATAGATTATGAAGCATTCGACCCTGAAGTTTGGGCAGCCATTAAAGCAGAAGAGGTACGTCAGCAGAATAATATTGAGCTTATTGCCTCAGAAAATGTCGTCAGCAAAGCTGTTATGGCAGCTCAGGGTTCCGTCTTGACAAATAAATATGCAGAAGGCTATCCCGGTCGGCGTTATTATGGCGGAACAGACTGTGTGGATGTTATCGAAAATCTCGCCATCGAACGTGCCAAGGCATTATTTGGGGCAACGTTTGCTAATGTTCAGCCTCACTCAGGAAGTCAGGCAAATGCAGCGGCTTACATGGCACTCATAAACCCTGGTGATACTGTTATGGGAATGGATCTATCAGCAGGCGGACATTTGACTCATGGTTCATCAGTTAGCTTTTCTGGTAAGACCTATAACTTTGTTTCTTATAACGTTGATAAGGAAACAGAATTACTAGATTATGATGCTATCGCTCAGCAAGCGAAAGACGTTCAACCCAAACTCATTGTAGCTGGTGCTTCGGCTTATTCTCAACAGATTGATTTTGCTGTCTTTCGTGAGATTGCTGATAGTGTTGGTGCTTACCTTATGGTCGATATGGCTCACATTGCAGGCTTAGTAGCAGCTAGCCTTCATCAAAATCCAGTTCCTTATGCTGACATTACAACAACGACAACCCATAAAACCCTGCGTGGTCCTCGTGGAGGATTGGTTTTAACCAATAATGAAGACCTTGCTAAAAAAATCAATTCAGCAGTATTTCCAGGCCTTCAAGGTGGTCCTCTTGAACACGTCATTGCAGCCAAAGCAATTTCCTTTAAAGAATGTATGGATCCAGAGTTCAAGGTCTATGGAGAAGCCGTTATCAAAAATGCTCAAGCTATGGTAGAAGTCTTCAAGGCTCATGGGAAGTTTCGGGTGATTTCAGGTGGAACGCAAACCCATGTCTTTCTGGTTGATGTTACGCAAGCCGTTGAGAATGGTAAAGTAGCCCAACAGGTTTTGGAAGAAGCCAATATCACCCTTAATAAAAATTCCATTCCTTATGAGACGTTATCTCCGTTTAAAACCTCTGGTATCCGTATTGGTAGTCCAGCCATTACTAGTCGAGGTATGGGGGTTTCAGAAAGCAAGCAGATTGCAGAAGCTATTATTCGTGTCCTTGAAAATGCAGATAATCCAAAGGTTATCGAAGAAGTTCGACAAGCTATTAAAGTTTTAACAGATTCTTTTCCCTTGTACTAGAAAGGTCTCTGAACGTGGATATTTACATCAAAAAAGCCATTATTCACCAATTCCTTCCGACGGATACAGAACTCGTTTTTGCAGATAAGTTGCTCGAAATCAGCCCTAGAATTGAAGAGTATTTCCGCAAAAAGATTGAGAGAGTTTACTCAGATCAGGCAAAAAAAGGTGTCTTAGATGCTGAAAATGCATTCTTGTCACAGGTGACAGATGATTTAGTGACGACTTCTCTTAAGATTGCGGAGACTTGGCGCGAGGCATTTTCGGTCTCTGAAAATCAGAAAACAAATGATTTGATTTTCCTTGAGTTTGAGACAGCAGGCATTAACCATTTTTGCTTTATGAGACTGGCTCTTCGGGAAAGCTTAGCACATTTGGGGAGCGACCTGGACAATCCGATTAAAGTTACCCAAAATAATTTACCCGGACCTGGAACACCTCCAGATGAAGCTTTAATCATTAACCGTTCAAGTCGTCAGTATTTACTCTTAGAAAAAAGAATTAAGTATAATGGGGCCTTTCTGAATTATTTCTCTGAGAATTTGCTTAAGGACAGCCCTCGGATTTCTGTGCAAAAATCAATTAAAACGCTGGAGCAAACTGCCCATAAAGTGGCACAGCATTTTCAGCAAGACGACTTTCAATTTCAGTCCAAAGTCAAGTCTGCTATCCATAAACATCTGGAAGAAGAAGATGCCCTATCACCAGAAGAATTAGCTGATAACCTCTTCGATCATCACTTGACGGCACGATTGACCTTTATTGATCAGGTTAAAGAAAGCATTCCAGAACCTATTACCTTTGAGGGAATTGATACCAGTCGACAGGTCAAAAAATTTGAGAATCAGACCTTATCCCTATCAAATGGTATAGAGCTTATCGTCCCTAATACTGTCTATGATGATGCTGAATCCGTTGAATTTATCCAAAATACGGATGGCACCTATTCTATTTTAATTAAAAACATTGAGGCTATAAAAAATAAATAATGTTTAAGAAAATCCTAAAACTCCTCCTAATCAGCCTCCTTCTTTTCATCGGTTTTAAGCTTTATCAAGCTTACCATGATATCAAGCAGGTCATGAGTCACCGTTCTTTGGTCCAAGAGATTATCAAAGAAGAGAATAGTTCGGTGGATGAAGATTTGGTGCTTGCCATGATTTATACAGAAACCAAGGGACGGTCCGCTGATCTCATGCAATCAAGTGAGAGCATTACGGGGTCAACAAATACCATTACCGATAGTCGAGAAAGTATTCGCCAAGGCATAAAGATTCTAGAGAAGAATCTGGCATTAGCGAAAGAAGCTGGGCTTGATGAATGGGTGGCAGTTCAGGCCTATAATTTTGGAAGTGCTTATATTGATTATGTGGCAAAACACGGGGGAGAAAACCTTATTCGTGTCGCAAAGGAGTATTCACGTGACATCGTGGCTCCCAGTTTAGGCAATACCACCGAAAAGACCTATATTTACTACCATCCAATTGCACTCATTCATGGGGGACAACTCTATGTTAATGGTGGCAACATCTACTATTCACGCCAAGTCAGAACCAATATGTACCTTATCGCATTCATGAACTCATTCCCTTGAGAACATGGGTGTTTTTTTGATAAAAAAGCCAGAGTCTCAGTGAATATTTTGGTATAATAATAGAAAAGCAAGAAGGAGGCCTCATGTTTACCCAATTAGATACAAAAACCGTCTACACCTTTATGGATAGTGTGGTAGGCATTGATGCTTATATCAAGACAGCTAAGTCTATGGGTTACCGCCATCTTGGAATCATGGACAGAGACAATATGTATGGTGCCTTCCAATTTTTAGAGATGAGTCAAGAAGCAGGTCTAAAGCCCATTTTAGGTGTGGAAATGACCTTAACCATTGCTGGTAATCCCGTTAAGACCTACCTTATTGCAAAATCAACCAGAGGGTATCGTCACCTCATGAAATTATCTACTCAAAAAATGATGGGGGTTTCTGACTGGACCACCCTTAAACCTTTGATGGTAGATATTGCTATTCTTATTCCCGCTTTTGAGGGGATAGAAGGTTTAGAGCTGGATTTAGAGTATTACATAGGTGTTTATGCAGATACCCCTTTTCAGG
>DIXV01000055.1:10758-18325 GCA_002436115.1 Streptococcus sp. UBA6071
ATTTTCAGGACTTTAAACGGCCGATCTTGCCCTTACACACAGTTCGTTATTTTGAATCAGCACAGCGAGAGAGTTTGCAGATGCTCCATGCGATTCGTGACAACCTTGCCTTGCATGAGACGACTCCTATTTTTGATCATGAGCAACTTCTGACTCCTGAGGTAGTCTCTGCACGATTTTCAAAAACATTCCCACAGGCCTTGAAAAATTTAGAAGCCTTCGTTGCAGATATTAGTTATGACTTGACTCATGAACTAGTTTTGCCTCGCTTTAATCGTGAACGACCTGCTGTGGAAGAATTACGCGAACGTTCAGAAGAAGGTCTCATTCAGAAGAACTTACAAGCCCCCACCTATCAGGAACGCCTGAACAAGGAATTAAGTATTATCCATCAGATGGGGTTTGACGATTATTTTTTAATTGTTTGGGATTTGTTGCGTTTTGGTCGTAGTCAAGGCTACTATATGGGGATGGGACGGGGATCTGCCGCAGGTAGTTTGGTTGCCTTTGCTCTTGATATTACAGGCATTGACCCTGTCAAAAACAATCTCCTTTTTGAGCGGTTTTTAAATTTAGAACGCTTTAGTCTGCCAGATATTGACATTGATATGCCAGATGTTTACCGACCAGAATTCCTCCGATATGTTCGTGAAAAATATGGTAGCCAGCATGCTGCCCAGATTGTGACCTTCTCTACTTTTGGGGCTAAGCAAGCCATACGTGATGTGTTTAAACGCTACGGTCTGCCAGAATATGAGTTGACCAATTTGACCCGTAAAATCGGCTTTAGGGACAACCTCCAGTCGGCCTATGAACGAAATGCTAGCTTCCGCCAGATGATCCTTAGTAAATCAGATTATCAAAAAGCATTTCGAATTGCCCAAGCCATTGAAGGCCAACCTCGCCAAACCTCCGTCCATGCAGCAGGTGTTGTCATGAGCGATTTGAATCTGACGGACAAAATCCCTCTCAAATATGGAGAGGACATGTTTGTGACCCAATATGACGCCCATGCGATTGAAGCGAATGGGCTCCTAAAGATGGACTTCTTAGGCCTACGGAATCTGACATTTGTCCAACGGATGCAGGAACGTGTTGCCGAAAAATATGGGTTAACAATTGAGATTGCTGCCATTGATTTAGAAGACAAAGAGACACTTGCTCTTTTTGCAGAGGGGCGAACCAAGGGGATTTTCCAATTTGAAGCATCAGGTGCTATTTCTCTTCTCAAAAGGGTAAAGCCCACCTGTTTTGAAGATGTTGTGGCAACGACCTCTCTCAACCGTCCTGGTGCGAGTGATTACATTACTAATTTTATCAAACGAAGAAGAGGTCAGGAACGGATAGACCTATTAGACGACAGTTTGGCGGATATTCTCCAACCAACTTATGGGATTATGCTTTACCAGGAGCAAGTCATGCAGATAGCTCAGCGTTTTGCTGGGTTCAGTCTGGGAAAAGCTGATATCCTTAGGCGAGCTATGGGGAAAAAGAAACCAGAAGAGATGCACGCCATGTCAATTGATTTTCTGGAAGGGGCTCAAAACCAAGGTCATTCCTTATCTAAAGCCAAACAGATTTTTACAATGATGGAGAAATTTGCTGGTTATGGGTTTAACCGTTCACACGCTTTTGCCTATTCAGCTCTTGCTTTTCAACTGGCTTATTTCAAAGCACACTATCCTGATGTGTTCTTTGATGTTATGCTTAATTTTTCGAGCAGTGACTACATTGAGGATGCCCTGCATTTTGGTTTCCAGTTGGCTCAACTCCATGTGAATACAATTCCTTATTACGACAAGTTTGATAAAGGGCAGGTTCATCTGGGGCTGAAAAACATCAAGGGGCTTTCGAGAGAATTTTCTTATTGGTTGATGGAAGAACGTCCCTTTAACAGCATTGAAGATTTTGTGAAACGTTTGCCAGAGGAATTTGCAAAGCCAGCATTTTTAGAGCCGTTGATAAAAATTGGTCTTTTTGATGGGTTTGAAAAAAACCGTCACAAGCTCTTGGTCAATTACCAACGGCTACGTGAGCATAATAAGTTGGGACAATCTGATTTGTTTACGGTACATTCGGATGATTTGGCTTACGGTTGGACAGAAGTTGCTGATTTTTCAGAAGTGGAGAAGTTTCATCATGAGCAAGAAATCATGGGAGTAGGGATTAGCCCCCATCCTTTGATCTCTCTAGCGGAGAAAGCTCTTTTAGAGGTCACCCCTATCAGAGAACTTGTGGCTGAAGACAGGAGCCGAATTTTAGTTGAAGTCCAAGACATCAAAGTGATTCGAACCAAAAAAGGGGAGCAGATGGCCTTTGTTCGAGTGACCGATACGCAGAACAAGCTGGAGGTTACGCTCTTTCCAGAAACCTATAGGCATTGGGGGAGGCAACTTGAAGTTGGTGGCTTTTACTACCTATCTGGTAAAATAAAACTAAGAGATGGCCAACTGCAAATGCTTCTAGACAAAGTTCAACCCCTCTCTAATGAAAAATTTTGGATTCAACTAGAAAATCACGATCAGGACCAGGAAGTAGCTACTATTCTAAGGCGATACCCAGGTTCTATACCAGTTGTTTTACGTTATAAGGCGGAAAACGAGACCGTAGAGATTCAGCTAGGGGTTCAGAAATCAAAAGACATGCAAGCAGAATTTCAAAAAAAGAAGATGAAAACGATTTTTCACTAAAATTGTATGAAAAACAGAGCTTTTTACAAATGAATATGGTATAATTACTAAGTTATAAATAAAAAAGGAGCATCAAGCAAAATGAAACGTATTGCTGTTTTGACCAGCGGTGGCGACGCACCTGGTATGAATGCTGCTGTTCGTGCAGTTGTTCGTAAAGGAATTTCCGAAGGGATGGAAGTTTATGGAGTAGACCGAGGATACGCTGGCTTGGTTGAAGGTGCCATTTTCCCCTTCACAGCAAAATCAGTAAGTAATAAACTTTCTCGTGGTGGCACTTTCCTCCAATCGGCACGTTATCCTGAATTTAAAAATATTGAAGGACAGCTGGCAGGGATTGAGCAACTTAAAAAACACGGTATTGAAGGAGTTGTTGTTATTGGTGGAGATGGTTCCTACCATGGAGCTATGCGATTAACTGAACATGGTTTTCCAGCAGTCGGTCTACCAGGGACAATTGACAATGATATTCCAGGGACAGACTACACCATTGGTTTTGATACAGCTATCAGCACTGCAACAGATGCCATTGATAAAATTCGGGATACCGCCTTTAGTCACGGACGTACCTTCATTATAGAAGTTATGGGACGTAACGCAGGTGATATTGCCCTTTGGTCAGGAATCGCAGGTGGTGCGGATCAAATTATTATCCCAGAAGAACCTTTTGACATCACTGCTGTTGAAGCTAAGATTAAAGATGGTTACGGAAGCAAAAATAAGAATCACCACATTATCGTTTTGGCAGAAGGCGTTATGCATTGTGAAGAACTTGCTAAACAACTGAAAAAGGCAGGAGATACTACCGATCTTCGTGTGATGAATGTCGGTCATATCCAACGTGGTGGAGCCCCAAGTGTTCGTGACCGTGTCCTAGCTTCTTGGATGGGAGCATACGCTGTCGAGTTACTTAAATCTGATAAGGGTGGCCTTGCAGTCGGTGTCCAAAATGAAAAGCTTGTTTCCTACCCAATTTTAGGAACAGTGGAAGACGGAGCTCTTTTCTCACTTGGAGAAGATGGCAAGATTATTGTGAATAATCCACATAAGGCTCGCCTTGACTTTGCTGCCTTAAACCGTTCAATAGCTCATTAAAATTTCGTCAGAAATTTTAATGGTTATTTTATAAAAAAATGTCAATCGTTTAACATAAAAAGAATAAAAGGAGTTTTATAAATAATGAATAAACGCGTAAAAATCGTTGCTACACTTGGTCCTGCCGTAGAAGTTCGCGGTGGAAAAAACTTTGGAGAAGATGGCTACTGGGGAGAAAAACTTGATGTTGAAGCTTCCGCACAGAAAATTGCTGAACTAATCACATCAGGTGCTAATGTTTTCCGCTTCAACTTTTCTCATGGAGACCATGCAGAGCAAGGTGAGCGTATGGCAACTGTCCGTCGTGCAGAAGAGATTTCTGGTCAAAAGGTTGCTTTCTTGCTAGACACTAAAGGTCCTGAAATGCGTACAGAATTGTTTGAAGATGGTGCCAAAGAGTATAGCTACAAGACTGGTGAAACCCTTCGTGTCGCTACTAAACAAGGTAGCCAATCAAGAAAAGATTTGATTGCTCTTAATGTTGCCGGTGCACTTGATATCTTTGATGATGTTGAAATCGGTCAAACAATTTTGATTGACGATGGCAAACTCGGTTTAACTGTTACTGGTAAAGATGCGGCGAGCCGTGAATTTGAAGTGACTGTTGAAAATGACGGTATTATTGCTAAACAAAAAGGGGTTAATATTCCTAACACGAAAATTCCTTTCCCAGCACTTGCAGAACGTGATAACGCTGATATTCGATTCGGTCTAAGCCAAGGCCTTAACTTTATTGCGATTTCCTTTGTCCGTACCGCTAAAGATGTTAATGAAGTACGTGCAATCTGTAAAGAAACGGGCAACGAGCACGTTCAATTATTCGCTAAGATTGAAAACCAAGAAGGTGTTGATAATATTGATGAAATCATCGAGGCATCTGATGGTATCATGATTGCTCGTGGTGATATGGGAATTGAAGTTCCATTTGAGATGGTACCAGTTTACCAAAAAATGATTATCACAAAAGTTAATGCAGCTGGTAAGGCATCAATCACAGCTACCAATATGTTAGAGACTATGACAGAAAAACCACGTGCAACACGTTCAGAAGTGTCAGATGTCTTTAATGCGGTTATTGACGGAACAGATGCAACAATGCTTTCAGGTGAGTCTGCAAATGGAAAATACCCACTTCGTTCTGTGCAAACTATGGCGCAAATTGACCTTAATGCACAAAACTTGTTGAGTGAGTATGGCCGTCTAAACTCTGATAACTTTGAACGTACAAGCATGACAGAAGTTGTCGCTTCAGCTGTAAAAGATGCAACAGAATCAATGAAAATCCAATTGGTCGTGACGATTACAGAGTCTGGTAATACAGCGCGTCTTATCTCTAAGTATCGTCCTGATGCAGATATCTTGGCTGTTACATTTGACGAAAAGACCCAAAAATCACTCATGATTAACTGGGGAGTTATCCCAGTCATCACTCAAAAGCCTTTGTCTACAGATGATATGTTCGAACTTGCTGAACAAGAAGCTGTGAAATCAGGTTTGGTTGATTCAGGTGATAATATTGTTATTGTTGCAGGTGTACCTGTTGGTTCTGGTGGAACGAACACGATGCGTATTCGTACAGTGCGTTAAACCCATACAACTGTAAAGGACTTGGGACTGTGTCTCAGGTCTTTTTTGGGACAGATGATTCTCCAAAAAGAGGATTTTGCTGGAAAATAAAAGAGAAATCCGTTTGAATGAGCAATAATTCTTTAAAATATGATAAAATATTAATAATTAGCTAAAATTGAGGAATTAGATGAAATTAAAAACCACTATCAACTCTTTAAAAGGGACACTACGTGTTCCAGGAGATAAATCCATCAGCCACAGGTCTATTATTTTTGGGGCTATTAGTCAAGGTATAACAAGGGTTCATGATATTCTTCGTGGAGAAGATGTGCTCTCTACTATGCAAGTTTTTCGTGATTTAGGGGTTACTATTGAAGACGATGGTCAAATCGTAACCATTCACGGTGTTGGTTTCAAAGGATTGAAGGCACCAAAACACCCCTTGAATATGGGAAACTCTGGAACCTCTATCCGTTTGATTTCAGGAGTTCTAGCTGGCCAAAATTTCACCTCTCAGATGTTTGGAGATGATTCGCTGTCTAAGCGCCCGATGGATCGGGTGACTCTCCCCTTACGTCAGATGGGTGTAGATGTGGTCGGTCAGACTGACCGAGATTTACCTCCCTTAACCTTAAAAGGAAACCCTAACTTACAACCGATCACCTATCATCTTCCTGTTGCTTCTGCTCAAGTTAAGTCTGCCTTGATTTTTGCAGCCTTACAAGCAGATGGCGAGTCCACTCTTATTGAAAAAGAGCTGACCCGTAACCACACGGAAGATATGATTCAACAGTTTGGGGGACAGCTTACTATTAATGGTAAGGAAATTCGCATTCAAGGAGGGCAGGAATTCACTGCTCAAAATGTAACTGTTCCTGGTGATATTTCCAGTGCCGCTTTTTGGTTGGTCGCTGGTCTTATCGTACCAAATGCTAAGATTGTTTTAGAAAATGTCGGTATCAATGAAACACGGACTGGAATCATCGAAGTCATTCAGGCGATGGGTGGCAAATTAACGATTTCTGATAGTAATGAAGTGACCAAGTCTGCAACCCTAACGGTTGAGACATCTGATTTGCAGGCTACAGAAATCGGAGGGGATATCATTCCGCGCTTGATTGATGAATTGCCGATTATTACCCTATTAGCGACACAGGCAAATGGAAGAACCATTATTCGTGATGCTGAGGAGCTTAAGGTTAAAGAGACAGATAGAATTCAGGTTGTGGCAGATGCTCTTAATAGCATGGGAGCGAAGATTACACCCACTGATGATGGGATGATTATTGAAGGAAAGACAGCCTTGCACGGGGCTCGTGTTAACACCTTTGGGGATCATCGTATTGGGATGATGACAGCCATTGCTGCTCTTCTGGCAGAAAAGGGAGACGTTTACCTAGAACGTTCAGAAGCTATCAATACCAGCTATCCAAGTTTCTTTTCCGATTTGGAGGAATTGACGAATGGCTAGAATTTTACTTGGTTTTATGGGTTCTGGAAAAACGACAGTTGCTCCCCTATTACAAGGAAGCTATCTCGATATGGATTTGCTGATTCAAGAAAAGATTGGAATGTCTATTCGTGATTTCTTTGCAACAAAGGGAGAAGCAGCCTTTCGTGAAATCGAGTCGGAGACCCTAGCAGACCTTATGGCTTTGGATGATGAAACAATTATATCCACTGGTGGTGGCATAGTGACGCTCGAAAGGAATCGCAACTTGCTGAGGACAAACAAAGCCCATAATATCTTTTTGAAGGCAAGCTTTGATGTGATCTATCAGCGTATCTCAAACGATAAGGTTTCAGAGCGTCCCCTTTTCTTGACAAGTTCTAAGGAAGCCTTTAAGCGCTTGTTTGATGAACGGATGATGCTTTACCAAGACTTAGCGGCTACTGTTATTGACGTTGATGATAAAACCCCAGAACAAGTGGCGGAGGCAATCGAATGTTGCAAATAGGTTTTTTAGGACCAGAAGGTTCATTTTCGCATACGGTTACTCTTCACGCTTTCCCAAATGATAATTTACGTCCCTTTGAGACGATTACAGAGGTTATCAAGTCGTTTGAAAATAAAGAGGTTTCTTATGCGGTAGTCCCTATTGAGAATGCGATTGAAGGGACTGTTCATGAGACACTGGATTACCTTTACCATCAAGCGAAAATCCAAGCAGTTGCTGAAATCATTCAACCTATTAAGCAACAATTACTTGCGG
>DIXV01000055.1:18482-20672 GCA_002436115.1 Streptococcus sp. UBA6071
CCTATTAAGCAACAATTACTTGCGACCTCATCAGGGAAGCCAATAGAAAAGATTTTTTCGCACCCACAAGCCATTGCACAAGGAAAGAAGTTTGTAAACCAGTATTACCCAGGTGCTCAGATTGAGCTAACAGCTAGTACTGCCTATGCGGCACGTTTTGTAGCAGAACACCCAGAAGCTAATTATGCCGCCATTGCCCCTCAAATAGCGGCAGAAAGGTATGGTTTAACTGTTGTTGCACAAGATATTCATGAGATTTCAGAGAATTTCACTCGGTTTTGGATTCTAGGAGATGTTAGCCCGACCCTTCCCGTAGCTAGTCAGGCCAAAAAAATATCCCTAGCCCTGACTTTGCCAGATAATCTTCCCGGTGCCCTTCATAAGGCTCTAGCTACTTTTGCTTGGCGAGGAATTGATTTGACGAAACTAGAGAGTCGACCACTCAAGACAACATTAGGCGAATACTTCTTTATTGTAGATGCCAAATATGACCACCCGCCCTTGTTGGCCTATGCCTTAGAAGAAATGGCAAGTATGGGGATCACTTATAAAATTTTAGGGAAATATGACGTTTTTCAAATGGAAAGCTTAAAATAGTAAGGATAAGAAATGGCAAGAGATTATACGAACCTTTCTCATCATGAAAGTTTACGCCTTGATTATTTACAAAAAAATATTCATTTTCTAAACCAGCGTGAAGCACAAGAGTTGGCTTACTTACAGGATAAATTAGCTGGACGGCTAATTGTTCCATCAACCCCTCTTAATCATGGAGAAAACCATACACCAGAAGGTCTACCGAGATTTTCAGCTAAAGGTAGAAGCGCAGCTTCTCATGAGCAGGTAGCCTTGCACGAGCCTGAACAGGATGAGTCTGCAAGTACACCAGAAGGTCTACCGAAGTTTAAGCAAAGGGCTAGGCAAAAGCGATCTGCTAAAGTCCCTAAGCAAAAACCGAAATTATCAAGAGGAAAAAAAATTAAGCGAATACTGCTGAGTTTTTTACTTTTATTTATCGCTCTTTTGGCTAGTATGGTTTTTCTCTTCTTCAAAGGTTACAATGCTACTAAGTCTAATGAAGCAACTGCTCAAGCGGCGGAAGTGGAAGTGTTTAATGGCCAAGAGACAAGAGATGGGATTAACATCTTGGTCTTAGGAACAGATGAACGGACCGGTCAAGATAGTAGCGAAGCCAGAACCGATTCGATTATGGTTGTTAACATCGGGAACTCAGATAAAAAGGTTAAAATTGTTAGCTTTATGAGGGATACTCTGATTAACATTCCAGGCTATAGTTATGAAGATGGTTATAACACCTACTATGATCAGAAGTTGAATGCGGCGTTCAGTTATGGTGAAATGAATAACAAGCAAGGGGCTGAAGCCATTCGAGTTGCCCTCAAACAGCATTTTGATATTGATATTCAGTATTATGCCATGGTTGACTTTTCAACCTTTGCAGTAGCGGTTGATACCCTTTTCCCAGACGGTGTTAAAATAGATGCCAAGTTTTCAACAGTTGACGGAGTGGCAGTAGATTCTGTTGACGTTCCAGATGACTTGAATGCTCAAGATGGGGTTGTTCCAAATCAGACCATTGAAGTGGGTGAACAGTATATGGATGGCCGTACACTTCTGAATTATGCCCGTTTTCGTAAGGATGATGAAGGAGATAGTGGTCGAGTACGCCGTCAACAGGAAGTTTTATCCGCTATCCTTCAGCAGGTCAAGAATCCTATTAAACTCTTTACAGGTTCGGAAGCTCTGGGTAAAATTATGGGGATGACTTCAACCAATATACCTTACTCTTTTATTTTAAGTAAAGGAATCTCTGTTCTAGGAGATGCCTCTAATGGCATGGAACATTTAACGGTCCCTGAAATGGGTGATTGGGTGGATGAGTATGATGCCTATGGAGGGCTAGGACTGTACATCAATTTTGAAACATACCAACAAAGACTGGCAGAACTAGGTTTTAGATAAACTGTCTTGAAGGGGATTGGGACTTAGCCCATCCCCTTCTTGTTTAGCCGTCTTCTTACCAATAGAAAGTGAAGCAATGTTAACTAAAAATGATCTTATAACCGTAGTTATTACGGATTTGAACCATGAAGGATTAGGTGTGGCAAAGGTGGATGGCTTTGTCTTCTTTGTGGAAAATGCCTTGCCAGGAGAGACCATCCAAATGCG
>DIXV01000079.1:0-2064 GCA_002436115.1 Streptococcus sp. UBA6071
AAATCATACCCTTTGTTCTCACGTTGAATGAAATCATCAACCAACCCCTTGTTTTCTAAGAACACTAAATCATCTTGAGAAAATGGGCTGTTGGATATGAAAACAAGTTTTGAAAACAGCGGCCGCATTTTTTCGAGTTGATAGACAACATGCTGGCTTAACTGATTATTTTTATTAAAGTGAACGTATAATAGCAAACGTTTCATTGGTTTCTTTTCTCCTAAAAAACTTGGTCAGTTGGATTTTAGCGTCCAACGATATGTTAAGTCCCCAAGTTTGATGAGCTTTTCTTGAAGACTATTATTTTTATTTGACAGCTTAACTTTCTATATGGCTCGCTGATTTTAAAATTGGGCAGAAAATTTGTCTAGGATATATCAAGCAAATTTAAGACACCAATCAAGTGTTTCTGTCACAGTTCTCTATCAACTTTGTAGGAAGATAACTGGTTCGTCTCTTTGGGGGAATTTGCAAAAACTAACAGTACATGCAATCCTAGGGTCAAGCCTCTAAGAATTCCCATCCCCCGTTTCTTTGCAACAAGCCGGTGGAAGAATCTTTGGCAGATATATCATCCTTACTAATATCACGGCGGTTCACTAAAATAATAGGCGTATTGTCATTATTAGAAAAAGCTATCATATTTTCATCTTTATCTCTAACAGAAACTTGCAGCTTAAGTTTCAAGTCATTGACATTGAGAAGACGGCAAGAATACCTGAACCGCTTTCTCCCCTTTCCTGAGGTCAAGTTGTCCATTGAGTTATCGTTGTAAATCCAGATATTTCGATCAATATCTGTGATAGAGAAGGCTATATAAGTCGGCATATCCCTAAGCACATCATAGGTAATTTCAAATTCGACTGGACTACCCGGAGTTATCTTGGTTTCGGACAGCAATTTGACCCGCAGATTGTCAACCAAAATTTCCTCTTCTTGCTCTTCTTCACTTCCTTGGATTGATTTTGTGACATTGTCTAAAGAATACTGATTGGCTACATCATCAGGTTCCCCAAATGCTTTGATAAAGCCATTATCAATCAAGATAGCCTTATTACAATATTTCTTAACAGCTCCCATATCATGGGTAACCAGAATAGTCGTCTTGCCTCCAGCCTTACGTTCCAAGAAATAGTCGTTACATTTCCGTTGGAAGGCTTCATCCCCTACTGCTAAAACTTCATCTAGAATAAGGATATCCCCTTCTGCTTTAATCGCAACAGAGAAAGCCAAGCGAACCTGCATCCCGCTCGAGTAATTTTTGAGTTTCTGATTCATAAAGTCGTGCAGTTCAGCAAAATCCACAATATCACGATACATGGCATCAACTTCTTCCGTAGTAAACCCTAACATGGCGCCATTTAAGTAAACATTTTCTCGTCCAGTTAATTCTGGGTTGAATCCAACACCCAACTCAATAAATGAAACCATTTTCCCATTAATCGCAACACTTCCTTGTTCTGGCATATAAATTTGTGAAATAATCTTCAGGAGAGTTGATTTCCCCGAACCATTACGTCCAACAATACCGAAGAAGTCCCCTTCTTTCACCTGAAAGGAAATATCTTTTAGAACATGCTGTTTTCTGTAACCCTTGATTCCTTTAAAACGATTCACCAGGGCCGTTCTTAAACTTTGGGTACTTTCTGTAGGAAGTTTAAAGAACTTGCTCACGTTATCAACACTGACCACAATTTTTTTTGACATTTATAGAATCTCCGCAAATCTCTTAGAATTTTTTGTAAAGACAACTAAACCAATCACAAATACAACAAAAGGTAAAATATAAGGAATCCATGTAATCCATGGTGTATTAATAATATTTCGTATGGTTAAATTGGCTGGATCAATTATCATATTTCGCAAATCTTGAATAATAGTGGCAATCGGACTAAGCATTAGAACAGCACCAGCTTTCATGCTCCGACTAGTGACCATCGTCAATGGGTAAATGATCGGTGTTGCATACATCCCTGCCTGCATAACCACTTCCCAGACAGGGCCGATATCGCGATACCTAACATAGAGGGTTGACAAGAGTAAGGCAAAACCTGTTGAAAAAAG
>DIXV01000079.1:2332-3572 GCA_002436115.1 Streptococcus sp. UBA6071
CCAAAGTTAATAGAGGCATTGGCTACTGAAGAAATGACGATAATAGGTTTTGAAAAATTAAGTTTTCTCAGTAAATCTCCTCTTGCGACAATAGAGGTTAAACCCATCATGGTTGCTTCTTGGAAAAATGTCCAAATCACCATCCCAAGAAGAAGGGCAACTGAAAAGTGAGGAATATCTTGACCGAAACGCAAAAAATAGATGAAGACAACATATTGCACAGAAAAGAGCATCAAAGGCTTCAGAATGGACCATAAGTGACCAATTAAACTCCCTTGGTAGCGTAATTTAAAATCTGTTTTTATCATCTCTCTGAGTAAGATACGATTGGTTTTAGTAAAAAAATTCATGGTTTTCTCCTATACATAAATTTTGTAAGAATGAGACCTGTAAACACAAGGGTGTGAAAAACTCTATTCTTAGCTAATTTATACTGTCTAAGTAGGGTTAGACGTGTCCAAAATGGTTGTTCTATTAAGGTGACAAAAGCCTCTACTAGTCGTCTGTCTTCATCTGTTAAATCTAGATTTAACAGATTTTTCGCCTGTGCTTGAGAGGACTCAATCAAATTCCAGTACTTGTGAAATAACTTCTGTGGTCGAACCCAATTTTGCATCCGCTTGGACAAGGTTCTAGCACCCAAAACATTATCTGCATGTTGACGATAAAGCTCACTAGGATAGTCAAGGTAGACTAAATTGCCAAAAGCTGCTGCTAGTAGGGCTAAATACCAGTCGTGCATGAGCAGGTTTTCTGTTGTTTCCCATTTTTCTGCCAGAGCATGATTGACCATCATGGTCCCTCCTGTAACAGTATTCTCCGTTAGCTCCTGTTTCAGACTCGTATTAGCATGGTGAGACTGACAGCGAATCATACTCTCTTGCATAACATTGAGGTTTTGATCAACAACTTTGAGGTCAGTATAGACCAGTAGCGGGGTCTCTTTAGGATACTTCTTTGTTTCCTGTAATTGTAGGGCTAGTTTATCAGGGGACCAAACATCATCTTGATCACTAAAAAAGTAAACGTCTGCTTTTTCTTTTTTAAGTAAGGTATAAAAGCTCTTGATAACCCCATAATTTTCAACATCTCCGTCGTTAACAAAGCGAATACGACCGTCTCTTTGGGTAAAGTTCTGGATAATCTCCACTGTCCTATCGCTTGAGCCGTCATCTCGAATAAGCAAAGACCAGGTTTGATAGGTTTGGGCTTGAATACTTTCAATTTGCTCAGCCAAGAA
>DIXV01000019.1:0-2587 GCA_002436115.1 Streptococcus sp. UBA6071
CGGTTTTGAGAAAGCCGTAACAAGTCGGTTCCTTGAGGCAGCTGACCTGATTTAATAACCGCATCAAGACTGTCTGCATCTACATTTTCAAATTCATAAGTAAGGATGTCACAACGAGCAGCCAGCTGACCTAGAGCAGCCACATCATCATAAGAGGCCACAATCACATCACTGACGCGAGAGGCCGGACAATCTGCTACAGGATCAAGTGTAATCACCTTATGCCCCATATAGATGGCAGAAATAGCCATCATCTGGCCTAGCTGGCCTCCGCCAATAATACCAATTGTTTTAGAGGAGTTCATCTGTTGACACCTCCGCCAATTTCCCTTGTTGGATAGCAAAGCTTTCTAATTGATTGGTAAGGTCAACATCGTGGGTTGCCAAAATCCTTAGAGCCGTAAGAGCAGCATTCGTTGCTCCTGCTTCACCAATAGCCATAGTCGCAACTGGTACGCCTCCTGGCATCTGAACAATAGAGTAAAGGGAATCTACACCACTGAGGGCACGTGATTGGACAGGTACCCCGATGACAGGCAAGGTTGTTTTTGCAGCGACCATTCCTGGTAGATGGGCCGCCCCACCCGCACCTGCAATAATAACCTTAATGCCCCGATCACGCGCTTCTTCAGCATGTTTAAACATGAGGTCTGGTGTTCGGTGAGCAGAGACCACCTTTTTTTCATAAGAAACACCAAAATCATCTAAAAGTTCAGCTGTTTTTTTCATGGTTGCCCAGTCGGACTTGCTTCCCATAATAATTGAAATAAGAGGTTTCATTATTTTCCTTTCAATTCATTTATATCTTCGGCATCACAAATGCGGTAGCCGGAATCCTTGAGTCTTTGTGCAAAAAGACCATGCGCTTGAAGTTTTCTCCCAGAAAAGCTACCATCATAAATCTCATTAACCCCGCAAGACGGACTTCTGGACTGTAGGATGGCTAGGCTAATTTCTTTAGATGTCATGAGGTCTAAGATTTTTTGGATACCCAGATGAAAAGCAACATCATAACACTTGCCTTTCTTATCATAGGCACGTCCACAGGACAGTTCAACTGGCTCTCTAGGGACTGGTAAACCACCTGCAACTTCTGGACAAACCGCTAAAACGTTCTTATCTGCTACAAAATCAATAACAGCTTGATTAGAGTTGTTTCCACCGTTGTATTTGCAGTTTTCTCCTAAAAGACAGGCACTGACCAAAACACAAGACTTATTATCTCCCAATCGCCTTACTTCCAATGTCATTCCGATAGAAGAGACCAGTGGTGTCTTGGGTTGACAAGGCCTTGTAAATTCTTTCCTGCGCAGCTTGGACACTGTCGGCTGTAGTAACTAACATGTAAACTCGACCGCCATTGGAAAGAAGCTCTGCCCTTTCACCAAACTTAGCCCCTGCATAGTAGGTAAGAATATCCCCGTCCATTTTTTCTGGTAGCACCACACCTTTTTCGTAGCTCAGTGGATAACCAGCTGAAGCAACAACAACTCCAAGAGTCACTCCACCATCAAGCCATGTGATCGTCGGCTCCTTTTTATCTAAAATATCCGTAATATTTTGAGCAAAATTAGAGGTAAGTCGTGGCAGTATAATTTGCGTTTCAGGATCCCCAAAACGGGCATTAAACTCAATAACCTTTGGCCCCTTATCAGTCAAAATCAATCCAGCATAAAGAACTCCAAGGTAAGGACGCCCTTCTGCAACCATTCCCTTCAGAATTGGCTTGATAATCTTTTCCACAGACTCATCAATGACACTCTGAGGTAGGTGAGAGACAGGGGCATAAGCTCCCATTCCACCTGTATTAGGCCCCTTATCTCCGTCATATGCTCGCTTATGGTCTTGGGCAGTCGGCAAAAGATAAAAGCGTTCCCCATTAACAAAGGCAAAAAGCGAAAACTCTTCTCCGACCAAAAACTCCTCTATAATCACACGAGCTCCAGAGTCGCCAAATTTATTGTCCAAAAGCATTTCACGCGCTGCCTCAACCGCCTGTTCAACCGTTTCAGCTACGACAACACCTTTACCAAGAGCTAGTCCATCTGCCTTTACAACAATCGGGGCACCCTTTTTTTCAATATAGGCTTTTGCTTTTTCAAAATCTGAAAAGCTTGCATAGGCTGCTGTTGGAACACCGTAGGTCTCCATGATTTCTTTGGCGAAATCTTTAGACCATTCCAGTTCTGCTGCTAGTCTGGTCGGTCCAAAGGCTTTAAGCCCTGCCTCTTCAAAATCATCAACAATGCCAGCAGCCAAGGCATCATCTGGACCCACAAATGTCCAACTCACATCGTTTGCTTTAGCAAAAGCAATGAGTTCGGAATGTTCGGAAATTCCAATCGGCACTCGTTCAATGCCATCAAGGGTCATCCCATCATTTCCAGGTGCAACAAAAACCTGTTCCACCCCATCAGACTCCAAAAGCTTCTTAGCAATCGCATGTTCACGCCCACCAGAACCAATAACCAGTAATTTCATGATTTACTCCATTTCACGAATTTCTTACTCCCATTATAACAAAATTGCTTAGGACATTCTAGTTAATCCTTATCTTTAGATAATAATTGTTTATAAAATAAAGAAT
>DIXV01000019.1:2812-5290 GCA_002436115.1 Streptococcus sp. UBA6071
AATCGGTTGCCTCTTTCTTTATTTTTTAATATAATGATATATATCTAAAAATAAGAAAGGAGACTTGTTCTGATGAGATGGAATCAATTCTTTCAGTGGCAAAATTTAGTTGCTTTTATCGGTAAAAGATGATTATACCACATTTTCAAGGGGACTAATACTTGTTAGATCTATTTATTGCTCTTGGCGTTTTGGGAGTACAGACTTTTCTTTACAGCCATATTTTTTGTCAAATCAGAGGCATCCCTTTGAAAATTGGTCTCTGGGGAATGTGTTTCAGTTTGGAAATCGTGCGTGTAACTATGTTGGAGGCATCCACGTCTTTAGCGATAATCTTAATAGAATTTTACCTTATTGGCCGTCATATCCTAAAAGACACTGATTGGATAAAGTCTTATTTCTATGCTAGTTACACCTTTGTTTTTTCTTTTTCAACCTTTAATTTTCTTATCTTACTTAGTCAGGATTTCCTACCTAGTTCATTCTTTGATGAGCATTTGCTTATTTTATTTATTCTTGCGACACTAGGAACGGCTTCCTATCACACCTACCTTCTTAAAAAGATGAAGATAGATGTCTTGTTTCTAAGTAAGAGTACCGATTCTTATTTATACGCTGGTATGATCACCCCTATAAATCGCATTCTAAGCATTACCATTTGTTTTCTACTCCTATCTCATAGCTTTGAGTTTATCTTTGGTCAAGAAAACCTCCTCTTTCCCTATAGTAAACACCTTGTTTTTTCCTGTGTATTGGGTATCGCTTGCTTCTTACTTCTCATAAAAAACAAACTGACTCACCATAAGCATCAACTAAGACACCAGAAAGAACACTGCCGTTTGCAACTCTATATTAAGCAAATTGAACAAACCTATCAAACCGTTCGAGGGTTTAAGCACGACTACAGAAATATCCTTATTAGCTTAGGAGAGAGCATACGAACAGGCGATCTCCATCGCATCAAAACTTTGTACCAGGATATTTTAATCTCAGCAGATAGCAAACTAACTGAAGAAGAAAGTATTGATGATCTTTTAAATGTTGAGCATTCTGCCCTTAAAAGCATTCTCTATTGGAAAATCAGAGAGGCAAGACAAGATGGCATCCAAGTTAATTTAGAAATCAAAGAGACCATTACTACGGTCGGTATGACAAGCCTTGATTTTATAAGAGTCATTTCTATCTTATTGGATAATGCGATTGAAGCGGCCAAAGAAAGCATCAACCCATCCATTAGTCTCGCTATGGTCAAAGAAAAAAATGGCCATATCTTTTATCTTAAAAATTCTAGAAAACATTGCCCCTTGGTAATCAATCAACTCTTTCAACCTCATTTTTCCACCAAGGGAAAGCATCGTGGTATCGGTCTTTATAACCTCAGTAAAATCATTGAGAATTATGAACATACCTTTATGGAAACTAATGCCACCGATACTAATTTTACTCAAGTCGTTTATATAGGAGGCCATTCTGGATGAATATTTATATTTTGGAAGACCAACTTTATCATCAGCAGCGCTTAGAAACCTGTTTACAGGAGTTGTCAAAAACATTAAAAATTCCCCTAAGAATCGTCGTTATTACAGGAAAACCTAATGAACTCTTACAGAGTATTACTGCCTTTGGTCGAGATCAACTTTATCTATTAGATATTCGGCTAAAAAGCGAGAAAACACGGGGACTGGAAGTCGCACAGGCTATTCGAAAGAAAGATAACCTCGCTACAATCGTTTTTATAACCACCTATTCAGAATTTGCAGCAATTACTTATTCATATAAGGTTGAAGCCTTAGATTTTATTGATAAAAATCAAAAAGAAGAAGCCTTTCGACAGGCATTAGCAGACAGTTTAGAGCACACTTATCGCATTCAGCAACAAACCGTTTCAGAAGATCTATTTGAGGTTCACCAAAAAGGACGCCATATCCGAATTCCCTTTCAAGATATCAATTATATTGAAACTAGCCCTGTTCCTCACAAACTTGTTCTTCTAACCAATCAACATCGCATTGAGTTTTATGATAGTATGAAAAGAATTGAAAAACAAGAGAACCGCCTTTTTAGAGCCCATAAATCTTTTCTCATCAATCCTCAACGAGTCCTTGAAATCAATCGTTCTAACTATACTATCAACTTCTCCAACAACCAGTCTTGTCTTATTTCTCGCCGTAAAATAAAGGAACTAGAGAACCGTTTAGACATTAGAAGATAGTATCTGACAAAGGACGGACTTTCAACGGAGCAAGAAGAAATCTCAAACATGCAGACTGCGAAAAGTCTGTGTGTTTTTTACCTTATAAGCCCATTTGCACCTTGGTGTTTGATCGTAAATAAAAGGCTTGCTGATACAGCAAACCTTGTTATATGTGGTGTAACAAGCCATTCACCAAATAGTTTAGCTCTTATGCCCTCGCTTTATCAAAAATAAACAAGCTTATATCGTTGTTATGTCTTGATATCTTCTTTGCTGATTCAGGT
>DIXV01000019.1:5620-5818 GCA_002436115.1 Streptococcus sp. UBA6071
TTTTTAAAAAAATTTTAATTACCTATTGAGATTCATTTTAACTGGTGTTATACTGACTTCAAGGTACCTTAATAATACAAAAGAGGTAAAAAATGGAAATTATAACAATCAAGAAAACACAAATTGCTTATTCTAGAAGAACTGGTAAATATGGTAAAGAAAACCAAAAACTAATGAATGAATTTAAAAATTTGGTAA
>DIXV01000084.1 GCA_002436115.1 Streptococcus sp. UBA6071
AAGACTTGACCACTGTTGGCATCAATATCCAATTCGTATTCAACACCAGAAGCGTAGGCGGTTACTTCATAGACGAGTTTCTCGTCGTAGTCATCCTCATAAGATAGCTCGATTTCTGTGTAGATGAGGTTATTTTGGCCAGTTGTTTTAACGACAATAGCCTTGACATCTTCCTCTGATAATTTAGCAGAAGCTGTGTTGCTATTGGAAGAGGTTCTATCTTTGAAAATACTACTTTCTTTAGAGGAAACCACCTCACCTGTCTTGGCATCAATATCGACATCGTACTTGGTATTTCCTGAGGTTGCTTTGACATCATAGATGTGACGGCCTTCATCTGTTTCGAGTGTGATATAAGCGTAGGTCAGGTCGTCTTTACCAGTCTCTTTGCTAACAATTTCTTTAACCTTATCTTGGCTGATGACCTCGCCTTGCGTTTGGTTAGTGCTTGAAGAGGTATCAGCAGAAGAGGTTTCTGTTTTTGACTTTGTTTTTCCTTTATTATCCGTTGAATAGCTCAGAATATCACCTGTCATAGCATCAATTTCAAAATCATATTCGACGCCATCTTTATAGGTATCCACATCATAATGAGGATTGCTGTAGTCATCATCTCTTTCTAATTTCAGCTTTTCATAGGTGAGATCAGAGATGCCGGTGTAATCAGAGATGATTTTTTTAGCCTCCTCCTCGGTGATTTTAATATCTGTTGTGGCTATCATCGTATTATCAGAGCGATAAAAGACCTGGCTACCGATAGCAACAAGACCACCGCCCACTAGTAGGGCACCTATACTGGCTACAAGGATGTGTTTTTTGATGAATTGTGTGATGGATTTGATGGACATGATAAATTCCTCCTAAAAATAGATTATCAGTTTTCCTGATACAATTAGTGTAACAGGAAAAGATGAAGTCAAGATGAAGAAGGAAAGCATACTTCAAAATGTGTTCGATCGTCTTGACTGGTCACTTTGATAGTGGCCTGATGTAGCTCTGCTATTTTTTTGACAAAGGAGAGTCCCAGTCCTAGACTACTTGTATGACGAGAATTGTCCAGCTGATACATGCGATGCCAAATTTTGTCTAATTGGTCGGCGGGAATGACGGGTCCATCATTACTAATCGTCAAGCAGATGGTGCCCTTTTCTTTTGTTGCTGTGACCCAAATGCGTTTTTGGCTAAATTTGACAGCATTAGCTAGGAGATTATCTATAAGACGCTTGAGAAGTTGGCTATCCCCTTGCATTGGCAGGGGATGATCAATTGCCTTTATCAATTGTTTATGTTGGGTTTCAGCAATAATGTCATAATTGTCTATTTGTTCAGCAAGGATAGGACTTAAATCTAAAGACTGAGAGTCAATGCTTTGTTGGTTATCAATGCGAGCCATTTCCAATAAGGTGGTTACCAGTTTGGTCATCTGCCTGGTCTGTCTTTCGATAACTGCCAAGCCTTCTTGGGCTTCCTTAGGTAAGGGTTCTAACCCTTGGATATACTCACTTTCAGACTTAATGACAGCAATAGGTGTCCGTAATTCGTGGGAGACATCCCCTGTAAATTGCCGTTCTCGGTCGTAGGAGTCTTGGACCTTTTCCAGCATGCTGTTAAAGGTTTTGGCCAATTGGTGAAGTTCACTGTTTCCTTCGGCCAGAAATATACGTTTGGATAAATCCAGATCTCTTTCAATTTGCTGAGCTGTATCAGACATGGTCTTGATTGGTGCCAGTGCTCGGCGAATAATCCAATACCCACCGCCTAGAATTAAAACTAGCGAAATAGGAAGAGAGACCATCATAATCAGCAGGAGGTTGTTGATGATGAGGTCATTTTGATGGGCAGAGAGAATGCCACGAAACCAGAACTTAGTATCTTGGTCATAGTAGTCGTAGTAGAGGTAGCGAATTCCATTGATACTGGCTTCTGCTAAGGTCTGATGGTTAAAGAGTGAGGAGAGAGGAATGGGCACAGACCCCTCAATTAATTGCCCAGATACGGTGTAGCGAGAAAGGTAGACCCCATTGTCATTGGCTTCAAAATCGCCTTCTGCATAATCCCCCACGCTATCAATAACAGCTGCCTCCAATTGGTTGTGAGCCGACTGGGTAATATAATAGTCAGAAACGAGATAAATCCCAACCATAAGTAGGGCGGATAGAAGGACGAAAAAGATACTATACCAAATGGTTACCCGTCTAGAAATAGATTTCCAGCGGATTTTTTTAGTCTTGTTTGGATGCAATGACATAACCCAACCCTCTTTTCGTTAGGATAACTGGCTCAGGGTTAACCTCCGCTAGTTTTTTGCGAATATTTTTAATAATAACGTCAATGATATTAGACTCCCCTTCGTAATCCAAATCCCACACCCGATTAAGGATTTGCTCTCGGCTAAGGATATGATCCAGATTTTGCATGAGATAATCTAGGACCTGATATTCCTTGGCGGTCAGTTGGATAGGGTGTCCTGCTCTGGTGACGGATTTTTTACTTATATCTAATTGGAGATCTCCGACTTCTAGGAGGTTTGTTGTATGATGGTATTTTTGACGGACTTGAACCCTGATGCGGGCCAACAGTTCGGCGAATTCAAAAGGTTTAACGAGATAGTCATCCGCTCCCATATCTAAACTTTCAACACGGTCCTCTAAACGGTCGCGAGCTGTTAGAAAAATCAGCTTGCTTTGGTCACCATTTTGCCGCAATCTTTTGAGCAAGGCATGACCACTCATCTTAGGCATCATAATATCACAGATGATGACATCGTAACTACTGACTGCCAAATAATCCAAAGCTTCTTCGCCATTATAAGCAGTGTCAACTGCATAATTTTCTGCTCGCAACCGTTTCGCCAGACTTTGATTTAAGTCCCATTCGTCTTCGACAAGTAATAATTTCATAGGAAACTCCTTTTCTAGAGAACTTCTGATCTTTCATAGGATAACAGTTACTGATGAAGGAAAGATGAAGAAACACATCACTAATCTCGTCAAAAAACTTGAGCAAGCCCAAGTTTTTAAAAGTTACAGTTAGGTTGTCGCCATAAGGGAATAAGAACAGCTTCCTATCCCTATTCTTTTTGGCTTAGTTGTTGGTGTTGATAGTGTCGGGAATTTTTCATAATATCTGAAAAGGTATCAACTACGGCACTTTGATAGGCAGGGTTAGACACTAACAGAGAGACCTTATCAAGGACAGCTTGTTCGCGCTGGCTATCCAAAATGGGGAGCTGGTTCTCTTTTTTGTAAGCAATGACATGTTTAACCAAGTCCATCCGCTTTTCCAAGAGATGGATTAATTCGCGATCTACTTGGTCAATCTCTTTTCTGATATCTTCTAAATGCATGTGGTCAACTCCTTTAGCGTCTCATTCTATTCCTATTTTATCAAAAAAGAAC
>DIXV01000043.1:0-180 GCA_002436115.1 Streptococcus sp. UBA6071
CCTTGCCATTTATGATGTCTAAACTGGGGTTTAAAAAGGATAAGTATCTCAATCTAGTGCCTGACTATGGCAATATGGTATCGGCCTCTGTTCCTTTTACTCTCAGTTATGCCCTAGATAAGGAGTTGGTCAAAGTCGGCGATACGATTGCCCTCATGGGAACCGCAGCAGGGTTGACAA
>DIXV01000043.1:352-3354 GCA_002436115.1 Streptococcus sp. UBA6071
GCCCTCATGGGAACCGCAGCAGGGCTGACAACCAACATGTTATTGTTAAAGATTTAGACGAAAACCTTACTTTAACCGTTAAGGCTATTCGCAGGAAGGATAGAGATGATGCAAAGAGTTTTGATTACAGGAGCTACTTCGGGGATTGGTAAGGGGTTGGCTCACCACTACGCTGAACAGGGTGCCTCCTTATTGTTAGTCGGGCGTTCACCTGATAAGCTCAGAACATTAGTAGAAGAACTTGACAGAATTGCCACAGAACCTATTGAGACGTTTTGCGTTAATCTCAATCAACCAGAAAGCGTTAAGGCGATTATTGATCGGTATACGATTGATATCTTCATCAATAATGCTGGGCTGTCTTATGTCGGCCCTAGTTTAAACCTGAAGGATGAAGAAGAACTGGAGATTATTCGGGTTAATTATATCACGCCTTTCCTGCTAACCAAGTGGGTTAGTACCAAGATGTTGGAGCAAGGCAGAGGGACTGTGGTGAATGTCTGTTCAACCAGCTCTCTTATGATGGTACCTTACCTCAGCACTTACAGTTCTACGAAAAAGGCAATCTACTCTTATACGGTCACCTTAAATAAAGAAATCAAACAACACAACTCCAATATTCATCTGCTAGCTGTCTGTCCTGGACCAACCAAGACAGGGCTTCTAGATAATCAAGAGGATCGTTTTTCGCAAAGAGGTCGCTCCCTTCTTCAAAATCAGATGACGTGTAACTATGTGGTGAAGAAAATCGCCAAGGCTGTTACCAAGCGTAAGGCTCATGTCCTGATTGGCCCCTTAGACAGAGTATTTATCAGCTTACTTCATCTGTTGCCAGATAGTCTTCATGCCGCTATTGTCGAGAAAGTCTTCGGAAGCATTTTACAAAAAGCCAAACCAGCTTCTATGGAGCCCTGATTTTTGTTGAGGGGCTCTTTTGGGTTTAGAGAGAAGAGATTTATCTGGATTTTCTTGATTAGAGCTAGTCTATAAGAGGAAAAAAATGGTATAATAAGAAACATGGATACGAAATATTTACAAATGGCTGAAGGCCTAAATTTAACACTTAAACAGATTGAAACGGTATTAAACCTGACATCGGAGGGAAACACAATCCCCTTTATTGCACGCTATCGTAAAGAAGCCACTGGCGACTTGGATGAAGTGGTGATTAAGTCTATTATTGATTTAGACAAGAGCTTAACGGCTCTGGCAGATCGTAAAGAAACCGTTCTAGCTAAGATTGAAGCTCAAGGAAAATTAACCGACCAGCTGAGAACTGATATTGAGGCGGCTGAAAAACTAGCCGATATTGAAGAGCTCTATCTTCCGTATAAGGAGAAACGCCGAACCAAGGCGACAATCGCTAGAGAAGCTGGTCTCCTTGATTTGACACGCTTAGTAATTCAGAATGTGGCAGACTTGGAAAAACAAGCAGAACGTTTTGTATCTGAAGCATTTCCTGATAGCCACAAGGCACTGTCAGGAGCAGTCGATATCCTAGCTGAAAGTCTTTCCGAAGATAATAAACTTCGTGCTTGGACCTACAATGATATATGGAGCTATTCTAGCTTACAGGCGAAAGTCAAGGATGAAGAATTGGATGACAAGCAAGTTTTTCAACTCTACTATGATTTTTCTGAGCAGGTTAATAAAATGCAGGGATATCGTACCTTAGCCATTAATCGTGGCGAGGCATTAGGCATCCTAAAGGTATCTTTCTCTCATAACGTTGAGAAGATGCAACGTTTTTTCCAAGCTCGCTTCAAGGAGTTGAATAGTTACATTTCAGAGGCGATTACTGATGCCATTAAGAAAAAAATTATGCCATCTATGGAACGTCGAATTCGTTCAGAGTTGACGGAGGTAGCAGAAGATGGAGCGATTCAGCTTTTCTCAGACAATCTCAAAAATCTCCTCTTGGTGCCACCTCTCAAAGGGAAAACTGTTCTAGGATTTGATCCGGCTTTTAGAACAGGAGCAAAACTGGCTGTTGTTGATGCAACAGGAAAATTACTGACGACTCAGGTCATCCATCCTGTCAAACCAGCATCGGCACGTCAGATTGATGAAGCAAAGAGAGAATTAACTCAGTTGATTCAACAGTATGGTGTGGAGATTATTGCCATTGGTAATGGGACCGCTAGTCGAGAAAGCGAAGCTTTTATCGCTGAAATCTTACATCAGCATGAGGGAGTTAGCTATGTTATTGTTAATGAAAGCGGAGCTTCTGTCTACTCTGCCAGCGAGATAGCCCGTCATGAATTTCCAGATCTAACGGTAGAAAAACGCTCAGCTATTTCCATCGCTAGACGTCTACAAGATCCTCTAGCAGAGTTGGTTAAGATAGACCCGAAATCCATTGGAGTCGGTCAATACCAACATGATGTTAGCCAAAAGAAATTAAATGAACAGCTCGCTTTCGTCGTGGATACTGTTGTTAACCAAGTTGGTGTTAATGTCAATACAGCAAGTCCAGCCCTTCTCGCTCATGTAGCTGGACTAAATAAGACAATTTCTGAAAATATTGTTAAATACCGTGAGGAAAAAGGGATACTAAAAAGCCGTGAAGAACTCAAGAAGGTTCCTCGCTTAGGTGATAAAGCCTTTGAACAAGCAGCTGGTTTCTTACGTCTTCCGAACTCAGATAATTTTTTAGACAATACAGGTGTTCACCCAGAGTCCTATCAGGCGGTTGAACAGTTATTGGAACTTCTTGATATGACAAATTGGGATGCCTTGTCTCATGATAAACTCACCTCTCTGGACATTTCCCAAACAGCTGAGAAGATTGGTCTAGGAGAAGCGACCTTAAAAGATATTATTTCTGATTTAGTCAAGCCAGGTCGTGACCTTCGAGACGACTATGCTGCCCCTGTTCTCCGCCAAGATATCCTTGACATGAAAGATCTGAAAGTCGGTCAGGAATTGGAAGGGGTCGTCCGAAACATCGTTGATTTTGGAGCTTTTGTTGATGTGGGGGTTCATGAAGATGGCCTCATTCA
>DIXV01000043.1:3514-4217 GCA_002436115.1 Streptococcus sp. UBA6071
TCATGAAGATGGCCTCATTCATATATCACATCTCATCAAACGTAAACGTGATCGGAAGACCGGTCGTTTGCCGCAGCCTCCTCACCCGAGTCAGGTGTTATCAGTAGGAGATATCGTAACGGTCTGGGTAGTAGAGGTGGATCTCAAAAGAAATCGTATCGGTCTTAGTCTAATTAAACCAGATGGAACTGAATGAGTTTGTCAAAGAGGTCTCTTTGGAAGACTTTGGATTAGCCTTTAAACATAAGGCATCTTGGAATAAACGCTTACGGTCAACAGGTGGCCGTTTCTTCCCAAAGACTGGTCATCTGGACTTTAACCCTAATCTATACAAGACTTATGGGATCCATGTTTTTCGTAAAATCGTCCGCCATGAACTCTGTCATTACCACCTTTATTTTGCCGGCAGAGGCTATGGTCACGGTGATCAGGACTTCAAACGTCTTTTAAAGCAGGTAGATGGTCTGCGTTTTACACCAAGGCTTCCTCAAAAAATGGTCTATCAACACTATTCTTGTTTGACCTGTGGAAGCTCTATCTTAAGGAAGAAAAAGATCAATACGCAAAAATTTGCTTGTGGTAAGTGTCTAGGGAGATTGCGTTTCGAAAAACTAATTGAAATCTCTAGCGAAGAAGAGGCGGTTGAAATAAAAAAAGAAGGAGCAGGATAAGCATTTCCTGCTCTTTTTAAATTTGATCAGAG
>DIXV01000043.1:4399-6061 GCA_002436115.1 Streptococcus sp. UBA6071
GGCATTTCCTGCTCTTTTTATATTTGATCAGAAGCAAGTCCAGTTTAAAGACCTGATTTTCTACAAAGTGATTTGTCTATTTTACCAAAAATATGGTATAATGAGAAATACTGTATTTTTGATATTTTGAAGATGAAAGTGATTACATTTTAATGAAAAAAATTAAGATAAATGGAGGCCACTCCTTATCAGGAGAGCTTACCATTTCTGGTGCGAAAAATTCGGTTGTCGCCTTAATACCAGCGGCAATTTTAGCTGATGATCTGGTTATTTTAGATGGTGTGCCGGATATTTCGGATGTTGATAGCTTGATTGATATCTTAACAATCATGGGGGTAAAAACAAGTCGAGATGGTGAGACCCTGACCATTGACCCCCGTGGCTTAAAAAACATGCCCATGCCTTATGGGAAGATTAACAGTTTGCGGGCCTCTTATTATTTTTATGGGAGTCTTTTAGGGCGATTTGGCAACGCTACTGTAGGCTTACCAGGCGGGTGTGATTTAGGTCCTAGACCCATTGATCTCCACCTTAAAGCCTTTGAAGCGATGGGGGCAACCATCAGCTATGAAGGCAATAGCATGAGTTTGAGTGCAGGCGATCAGAAGCTCAAAGGAACAACTATATACATGGATACAGTTTCTGTTGGTGCCACCATTAATACCATACTGGCTGCGGTTAAGGCTGAGGGTCGGACGGTTATTGAAAATGCCGCACGGGAACCAGAAATTATTGATCTTGCCACCCTTCTGAATAATATGGGAGCTCATATCCGAGGAGCTGGTACAGATATTATTACGATTGAACATGTGGACCAGCTTCATGGGACGAGGCATCAAGTTATTCCAGATCGGATTGAAGCAGGAACCTATATTGCCATGGCAGCAGCTATTGGTCAAGGGGTGAAAATTAATAATGTCCTCTATGAACATTTAGAGTCCTTTATTGCTAAACTGGAAGAAATGGGCGTTCGGATGACGATCTCGGAGGACAGTGTTTTTGTGGAAGCTCAGGATAAACTTCGTGCTGTTACGATAAAAACATCTCCCTATCCAGGATTCGCAACGGATTTGCAGCAACCTTTAACACCGCTCCTTTTAAAAACAAATGGTCAAGGTTTTATCATGGATACGATCTACGAGCAACGTGTTGGCCATGTTGCTGAACTTGCTAACATGCAGGCATCTATTGAAGTTAAAGGAAATCGAATTGCTTACTGGGGAGGGCATCCTCTTCAAGGGTCTTCTGTCAAAGCCACAGATTTAAGAGCAGGCGCTGCTTTGGTGATTGCTGGTCTAATGGCAGAAGGACAAACCATTATCACTAATGTTGAGTTTATTTTGCGAGGGTATTCCAATATTATTGAAAAACTCAGGTCTTTAGGTGCTGATATTGAACTTATTGAAGAAGCCTAATGAAATACAATAGGTAGAGAAAACTGTACAGATACAATTATGATTAGAAATAAGACGGAGGGAGATATGTGGGAAGTTTTAGCAGAGCTTGCGACGTTTGAAACGGACCGCCTCATTCTAAGACCCTTTCGGTTTCTTGATAGAGACGACCTCTTTACCATACTCTCCACTCCAGAAAATACCAAATTTATTTATCCTCGACTTAACCGTTTGGAAACTTGTCAGACCTTATTAGTGGAAACCTTTA
>DIXV01000043.1:6231-9634 GCA_002436115.1 Streptococcus sp. UBA6071
GACCTTATTAGTGGAAACCTTTATGCGACAACCACTTGGGATTTGGGCGCTAGAAGATAAGGAAACAGGACAAATGATTGGATCCATTCGTCTAGAAAATATCAGAGTGGATGAGCTTTCTGCGGAGATAGGCTATTTTCTTAATCAAACCTATTGGAAGCAGGGATTGATGACAGAAGTCTTAACCCGTTTAGTCTCTCTTGCCTTTAGCCGTTTGCCCTTTAAAAAACTGATGATTAAAACGCACGAGGAAAATAAGGCTAGCCAACAATTGGCCCTGAAGGTTGGCTTTTCTTATCAAAAACGTTACAAGGCCAGTGACCGCTATTCGCATAAGATGCGTTATTATCGGGATTACCATTATCTCAAAAAAGACTACCATACATAAAGGAAACCATATGATTATACGAAAATCTCCGAGAGAAATCGAAGAAATGCAAAAAGCTGGAAGAATTCTGGCCAGTGTTCACCAAGGACTGAGAGAGCTGATTAAACCAGGTGTTGATATGTGGGCGATTGAAGAATATGTCCGCAAACGCTGTAAAGAAGACAATGTGCTCCCTTTGCAAATAGGAGTAGATGGTCAAATTATGGATTATCCCTATGCCACCTGCTGTTCTTTAAACGACGAAGTTGCCCATGCTTTTCCTAGACATCAAGAACTACAAGATGGTGATTTGATTAAGGTAGATATGGTTTTGGGACTTGTAGACAAATCCGATGTTGATGTTTCCCAATTAGACTTTTCTAATGTGGCTAAAATGAAAGAGTTGACAAAAACCTTTCGTGGTGGCTTAGCAGACTCTTGTTGGGCCTATGCTGTTGGCAATCCTACCGAGGAAGTCAAACAGCTTATGGCGGTAACCAAGGAGTGCTTGTACAAGGGGATTGCGCAAGCAGTCGTTGGTAATCGTGTTGGAGATATTGGAGCTGCTATCCAGACTTATGCAGAGGAGCACGGCTATGGTGTTGTTCGCGACTTAGTCGGACATGGTGTTGGTCCAAGTATGCATGAAGAACCGATGGTGCCCCACTATGGTATTGCTGGTCGAGGGGTTCGACTGCGTGAAGGGATGGTCTTGACTATTGAACCAATGATCTCTACGGGTAGTTGGGAAATTAATACTGATATGAAAACAGGTTGGGCTCATAAAACCATAGATGGCGGTCTTTCCTGTCAATACGAACACCAGTTTGTCATCACTAAAGAAGGACCTGTTGTCCTGACCAGCCAAGGTGAGGAAGGTAACTACTAGATAGAAAGGTGATGGGTAATGCTATGAGGAGAATGCTACAAAAATTACGGCCATTTGGACGTGACCTGGCAACGTATTTTTTAACATTTTATCGAGGGGTTGATGTGACCTTATCCAGTATAGCAGTTGCTTACTATCTACTGGTAACAGTCTTTCCCTTACTCTTCTTAGTTGCGGCTATTTTACCCTATTTTTCAATTGATGTTGATGTTGTCTTAACGGTTTTAGAACGCTTTCTACCCGATCAACTCTATGATTCCATGTCTATTATTGTATCCGATGTGCTAACACGCCCCTCGACAGGATGGTTGGGAATCTCTATTTTAACACTCATTTGGACCTTTTCCTATTCGATGAGTCTTCTACAAAAAGCCTTCAATAAAGCTTATGGGATGAAGGCCCATCGAGATTTTATCGTCAGTCGTATTGTAGGGATTTTGATTGGAGTGATTTTGCAATTCTTTCTTCTGATTGCAATTGTTCTGATTGTGTTTAGCCAACAAGTCGCTCGATTGATTCAGTATTTCGTTCATTTGGAAGAAGAATGGTATCAAGTACTACTTTTTATCAGTCCTCTTGTAGCTTACATTATTATCTTTTTGATGTTGAGTTTACTGTATTTTATTCTACCGAATGTCAAAATTAAAAAAATCCATTATATTTTACCAGGCTCTTGCTTTGTCATGCTAGTGTTAATAACAATGTCTAAATTTTTTTCCTTTTATGTGACAACCTATCTGACAAACTATGAAGATTTTCGACTAATATCTTATTTGGTCGTCTTGGTTCTGATGCTATGGCTCATTTTAATAGCACGACTCTTGATTTTAGGAGCTCTTTTTAACGCCAGTTATCAGGCAACCCTTCAAGGAAGTGAACGCTTTTCTCCACGTCGGGGAAATGTGTCTGCCCTTGTTAAAAAATACAAGTTAAGTAGGCGGATAAGAAAAAGACGGAGAGACCGCCGTAAACAATAGATTGGAGACTTACATGACTGTTAAAGGACTTTTAATCATGGATGTCGATAGCACCCTCATTAGGGAAGAGGCTATTGATATCCTAGGAGATTTAGCCGGTGTTGGTGATCACGTTGCTAAGATTACTGAAAAAGCTATGCGTGGAGAGTTAGATTTTGAAGAATCCCTTCGTCAGAGACTCGGTCTGCTAGCAGGCTTGCCACAAACTATCTTTAGCCAAGTATTAGCCAAGATTCATTTAACAAGGGGTGCCGAGGAATTGGTGGCCAGTTTGCATGATAGAGGCTACAAGGTCGGACTGGTTTCAGGAGGTTTCCATGAGAATGTCGATCCTCTTGCAGAACGACTTGGAATTGACTACATCAAAGCTAACCGCTTGGAAATTGCTGATGGAAAATTGACAGGGCGTCACCTTGGCGATGTTGTCACAAAAGAGACCAAGGTTGCAATGTTAAAGCAATGGGCTTTAGAGAATCATCTTCCTCTTTCAAAAACCGTTGCAGTGGGAGATGGTGCCAATGACTTGCCAATGATTTTGACTGCTGGTATCGGCATTGCGTTTAATGCGAAAGCCATTGTGAGAGCACAAGCCCCCTATCGGATTGACGAACCAAACCTTTCTAAGGTTCTTGATATTTTAGATAATGCGAATGCTCTCTAATATCCTTGTTAATCATGAAAGATGATAAGCCTGACATTTGGACGTTAGGACTAGAAACTTGCTACTTAAAGTTTTGTCCTATCGTCTTTTTAGATGCTCAAAGAAAAAAAGGAGAGCATCACGATAAGACTATAAAAATCGTCTCGACTTCCTAAGTGCATTTTTGGGTTGTTTTTGATAAAATAAAGTATAATAATAAAAGGAAGGCATATGACAAAAAAAATAACCGCCATCTGGGCCGAGGATAAGAACCATTTGATTGGTAAAGAGAACGGGTTGCCTTGGTTTTTGCCTGCTGATTTGCAACACTTCAAAAGAACAACTATGGGGCAATGCATTTTGATGGGACGAAAGACCTTTGATGGCATGGGACAACGTGTTCTTCCAGGTCGGATGAGTGTAATTTTAACCCGCGATCAGACTTATCAAATCAAGAAGGATAATGTCCTTGTCTTTCACTCTGTTAAGGCTGTTTTGAACTGGTTTAAAGAACAGGACAAGGAACTCTT
>DIXV01000043.1:9830-10426 GCA_002436115.1 Streptococcus sp. UBA6071
CTAGGCGGTAGCGAAATGTTTTCTGCCTTTGCTCCTTATTTAGATCAAATCATTAAAACAGAGATTGACGGAGAATTTGAGGGAGATACCTACTTTCCTTCCGATTTTGACTGGACAAGCTTTGAAGAAGTAAGCAGCAGTATTTTTTTAAAAAATGAAAAGAATCTCTATGATTTTCAAGTAAAAGTCATGAGAAGAATAGGATAAGTTATGCAACGGAGTATCTTTGGACTATTTACTGCCCTTTTATGCGGGATTTGTGTGCTGTGTGCCCTGCAAGCCTTCAGAAAAAAAAGAATCGGTTTGGGCATTATTTTTTTATTGAATGCCTTCACCAATCTGGTTAATAGCATTCATGCATTTTATAATACACTATTTTAAGATTAACACGTAAAGTTGAGGGGAAGAGAATGCCTACAAGTAAGAAAAACGAAATGATGGTTCATTGCTCATTTTGTGGCAAAAGTCAGGAAGAAGTGCAAAAAATCATTGCAGGAAACAATGTCTTTATCTGTAATGAGTGCGTTGAGCTCGCTCAAGAAATTATCCGTGAAGAACTTGCAGAAGAAGTATTGGCTGATTTGTCAGAAGTGCCC
>DIXV01000071.1:0-4409 GCA_002436115.1 Streptococcus sp. UBA6071
ACCCCAATCACAGAATCGGCTAATCTGAAAGTAGGTCAAACATTGGTAGGCATGGCAGAAGCGGTGGGCGATTCACTGGCCCACTTGAGAATGGGCAGCAACTGCCGTAACCCTATCCAAAAGGGTATCAGCCTTACCTATCAGCTATTCCTAAGACCAGTCTTGCTAGTGGTTGCAGTTAGTATTTGTGGTAAAACATCTCGTCATGCTTGAAACAGGTTTTGAAAAAGTAAACGACAGATCTTCCGAATCGTTAAGAACGGTTAAACGACCTTCTCGTCCATCAACTTTTATTGAATCAATCACTCGCTTGCTAGTTGGTGGGATTGGCACTTTAGTAATTCTTACACCAAGGGATTTTGGTGTGATGTTCTTGTCTAAAATAAAACCACACGCGTATTTCACCTTCTTCATCACATGAAAAAAGCCAGCAAGCATGAACTTGAAGGCTTTTATATTATTTAATCTTCTATTCTTTTTAAATCAGGGTGTTTGTCAGACAACTTCTTTCTATACGCTTTTGTAGCAATCAACAGTTCCTTAACTTTTTCCCGTTCGTCCTTTTCTAGTATATTCTCAAACGTAATAGAATCTTTGAAGAGTTCTTCAAGTTCCTGCCCCAATTTATTCTGATTTGCAATATGGTATACACCACCGCCAACAAGAACAACAGGTGCTGCGATGGCTGCTGCAATTGGAACAATTCCTCCAGCCCTCAAACCACCCAGAGCTCCTGCTAGCTTAGGTGGAAATTTATCTAAAAATATATCTCTATTCTTATTCTCATTAAAAAAACTCTCGCTCAAAAAAGCAAGCTCAGCAACTAATAATTTAAATTCATCAACTTCCTTTTTTTCAATGGGTGTAAATTTCTCACCGATACCACCGGCAATTTTCCCAACTTCTTTACCTAGATTATTGATACCTTTACCGATATCATCAAACAAATTTCCCATAAACTCTCCCAAAATTTATAATTTAGGCAACTTAATTGTCCCCTTTCCTCTAAGAACGACTATCTTATTGGTTAACAAGAAAGCTGCAACACCTAAAACCTTTCAATTAAACTGCTTGTTTTCTGAATTATTCGTTCAGCTTGTTCTGCAATTTATATCATCTTTTCAATAAAACACTTCCTTTCGTCAAAGGGAATATCTAGACTTTTCAGAACTGCAATTTCTGATAACTTAGCCATTTATTACCTCCTCATATCACTTTGATATAAACTCTTATAATTTTATTATACCATAGAATTTTATAAGCAATCAATAGTTATTTAAAATGCCAAATTTCTTCTCCTCAACATCTTCAAATTGCTTATGGATGTGATTATTTACTTTCTTTCCAATCTCTCCCTTATAAGACTTATTCTTTCGTTTACACCGAATCTAGCAGCTATTCCTAAGACCTTCATCAGGTGTTTGTCTTTGAATTAATCAAATTTGAGGAGCTACCAGATTTTAGAAAGAATGATAATTCCGTTTTGAAATAGTTACATGTCAACAGAAATACTATGAGCAATTCCAAGTGACTTTTTTCATCATCTCTTCGAAGATAGGGGGCACAAAAATTGTGATCTTGCCTTTTTAAGGGGTATCTTTAAAAGGGTTTTTGTGGTATAATAATGGCGATTTAGGTAAGATTTAGCTATATTTTTAGCGTGCGAGTCTTTATCAAATATAATGGTGAATTGAGATACAGTGGAGGTGTTATGCAATATCGTACGATAGTCAAGTCTTGCGTACTAGGACTTGATTCTAAAGCATTTGAAAAATTGAAAAATTCTCTTCTTGGTGAGTACCTAGACTTCAGATTCATTGAAGGTGCTGCTATTACAAAAGAGATTCTAGCGGAAAAGTTATGTGATTACTTTGAAAAATTGGAGTTAAAGAGCAATCACTCTTTTGAAAAACAAATTGAAAACTATCTTAATTTTTTAGATAAAATTGTAAGTAGAAAGATTGTGTCAGAACCTCCAGTTGTTTCAAGAGCCCAAAAATACTATGAAAAAGCAAAGTCAGACAGGGCTGCTAAATTTAACAATGTAAGACAATTACTGGATTATAACAGGATTATGATGGGACTTTATGTAGCTATTATTGATAATGAGTATAATGCAATTAGTAATTTTGATTATTCTATTTCATGTATCAATCCTGCTAAAATAATTTCATCTATGAAAAATGAAAAAGAAGAGATTGTTTTCTTGAACATAAGACGTCAAAATCCTATTAATTTTAAAGAATTATATAGTTTAGAGATGTGTTCCCTGATTCTGGCAATCATTTTTTTACACAAAATCACTGGAGATAATGTACTAGGGGAGTAAGAGCGTGAGTAATATTTTGAATGTTGATGGATTAGAGCAATTAAAGCCATTTTTAAATGATAATCGAATTTTGGAAGTTGTAGTTCGTGGTAAAAATAATAAATTTAATGCTTTTCAGAAGGTTGCCTTGAATGATTTACCTCAGAACGAAGCAAAAAAACTTGCTGAGAAGGCTATTAAAATGGTAGGAGAAAATAATTTTTTAGCCCAAAGGAACCTACAGATGATTCAGCAAGTCGCTGCTTTACAACAGATGGGTCTTGTTCTTAATGGGTTAAACTTAGCTGCTACCTGTGCTGGTTTTGCAATTATGTACGCAAAGCTAGATAGTATGAGTTCAGAAATAAAGCAACAGTTTAATCAGCTTCATAACACGGTAAAGCAGGGCCATGATGTTCAATCTGCTTTTGAGTTCGATAAAGTACTTGGTGATTATTCGAATATGCTTGATAGTCGTCGTCGACAGCAGCCATATTCTGAGGAAAAAATGCGTGTTCTTGTTGATAATATTTATAATGTCCTCAATTTATTGATTAATATTTTTCAGCGAAAAATTGCAGTGAATGAACAGACACTGATAGTTTCTATATTTTCGTTATTATCTATGCTAACCATCTCATTGAAATATTTTGACGAACAGTATTATTTTAATAACCGTGATGTTTTAGGTAACCAAGAGGTATGGCATTCCTCGCATAGTAAATGGATGAGTGTTTATGATACGTTGACCTCTGATTGGTTTATCGAAAGCTTACAAGATTATGCTATTTTTGAAACTCAATTAAACACACCCGAAGTAGACATCTATTATACCGAACTTCGTGACCAAATTCATGAATTACGTCAAGAAGTCGAAGATAATCAAGAGCTAACACGTATGATTGATGATAGTACCATACTGAACACGCTCCGAGCAAATAGTTCTCGAGAGATACAAGAGGCAATAGAGAAAGGCTTGAAAGAGTTGTTTGCTGAGCAAGATTCCCCAGAGGCGCTCGAAGTTTATTATGCAGTTCTAAAAGAAGCTTCATCAATTTAATTATGAGGAGTAAGCATGAACATAGATGTAAAGAATGCTCTAGATAAGCTTCTAGTGGTATGTCACACAGCTCGAAAAGGTTTACCATCGCAAATAAAGCTAGAAAATCTAGATAGGTTAGTCATTCAAGACGTTTTATCTTTTATTGAATATATTTCCATAAATGGCAGTGAAGATAGAATAGATAGTTTCAAAGAAACTTATTTGAATCCGCCTTATAGAGAGATCACCGTAAATCATTATAGTGGAGAAGTACCGGAGTCCTTTTTATCCTTTTGTCGTTTGGATAATTCGATGTCTAATCAAAGCGATGCTCTGTTGGCGTCATTATACATTGCGACTATTTGCGAGATAGGGAAGTATTACTCTTTGAGTAAATGGGATAAAGGTCAAATCGATGTCGACAAGTTTAAGAAATACTTAACTGTACTGAATAACCTTTTAGATAAGACCGAAGAAAATAGTCAACCGCTAGTAAAAAAAGTAGAAAAAAGGCCACTTGAAGCATCTAAAGATAAGCTAAATGCCCCTGTTGACGGCAATACGGAAGTTGTAGAGACTGAAGAAACGTTGGAGGAGTTATTAACAAAACTTAATGAGTTGATAGGACTTCAGGAAGTAAAAAACGATGTAAAAACTCTTGTCAATATACTGAGTGTGAACAAAATCCGTAAAAGTAGGGGCTTTAAAGTCCCCACAATCTCAAAACACTTGGTGTTTCTAGGCAATCCAGGGACAGGAAAAACAACAGTTGCCAGACTGATTTCTAAAATATATAAGCAGTTAGGTGTCTTAGAAAAAGGGCAGTTGGTAGAAGTAGATCGCTCAGGTCTTGTCGCTGGCTATGTTGGACAAACCGCAATCAAGACAAAAGAAAAAATAGATGAGGCCATGGGAGGAGTGCTTTTCATTGATGAAGCCTATGCCCTAGCAAAAGGTAGTTCTGATTTTGGTCAAGAAGCAATAGATACTCTCCTAAAAGCAATGGAAGATTTCCGCGAAAGTTTTGTTGTGATAGTTGCTGGGTATTCCGAACCAATT
>DIXV01000071.1:4563-6557 GCA_002436115.1 Streptococcus sp. UBA6071
CGCGAAAGTTTTGTTGTGATCGTTGCTGGGTATTCCGAACCAATGGAGAAATTTTTAGCTTCGAATCCTGGTCTTAAATCAAGATTTAATAAGAGTATCTTTTTTGAAGACTACTCAGGGGAAGACTTGTTAGCGATTTTTGAACTGTTCTGCAGTTCTAATGACTTGAGATTGTCTCGTCATACTATTGAATCATTGAAGAGGCATATTGCCAATATTTGTACAAATAAACCTGAAAACTTCGCTAATGGACGAGAAATGAGAAATCTATTTGAACAAGCAGTTGCTAATCAAGCTAACCGTTTGGCTCAGTTAAATGCTATTTCTGATGATGAGATAAATGAGCTTACTATTGAAGATTTTAGTGTTTTTTGAAAGTTACCCTAGCTAGAAACGAGATATTAACGGAAATACTTTCCTAAAAATTGGTAGTTTTTGGAAAGAAAGAAGCAAATCATCTTGAAGAGACTGACAAAGACAAGGTGGTCAAAGAAGAAATCCAGTCCATTGATGACGAACATAAAGGGAATAGCGCCGATAATGGCATGATGGCATCCTTCTTTGCTAATTTAAAACTGAGATGGTTTATAGCTACGAGAAGCAATTCAAATCACTTGATGAACTGGAAAAAGCCATTAAAGATGACATTTTTTACGACAGGAACAAACGAATCGAAACAACGTTAAAAAGGACTTAGTCCTGTTCACTAGAGCACTAAATCCTTTCATTAAATTAATTATCCAACTTTTTTGAGATTAGTAGAACTGCTGGTCTCTTTTATATCCACTCATTTTCCTGAGCTATTTTGATGGCTTCTACTCGGTTGCTAGCACCTAACTTGTTGAAGATAGAGGTGGTATAATTACGGACGGTGCCATTGGATAGAAAGAGCTGGGAGGCTATTTCCTTGCTGGTTTTTCCATCGGCAATAAACTCCAGCACCTTTAGTTCCTGACTACTGAGAGGATTTTCATAGGTCATGATGTTTTCCATGAGTTCAGGTGAATATTCCTTGCGACCAGCTAGAACGGTGTGAATGGTAGTCATAAGCTCGGAAATGGAACGATCCTTGAGAACATAGGCATCAACCCCAGCCTTGACAGCCCGCTGGAAGTATCCCACTCGTTTAAAGGTGGTGACGATAACGATTTTGATAGGGAGTCGCTGGGCTCGAGCCCATTCCAAGACATCTAGTCCTGATGTTTGGGGCATTTCGATATCTAAAATAGCAGCATCCACCTCTTCCTTTTTGAGGAGTTCAATGGCTTCCTGCCCATTGCTGGCTTGAAAGATTTTTTGGACATCATCTTCCATGAGAAGGAGCTGGCACATGGCATCCCTGAGCATGGATTGGTCTTCAGCAACTAATAATTTCATGACAATCCTTTCTCTTCTAAGCTAATGCGAATCAAGGTTGGTTGGACAGGTGAGAGAATCTCTATCTGACCGTTGACCAATTGAAGTCTTTCCTTGATGGAGAGGAGTTCTTCTCCAGTCAGTTCACGAAAACCTTGCCCATCATCGCTGACTTCGATGATGATTTGTTTGTTTCGGCTCAGGCGGATTTGACAATTCTTAGCCTTGGCGTGCTTGATAATATTAGTAGTTAGTTCCCGTAAAATCATAGTCATACTGGACTGGATGACGGGAGAAAGTTGGTCAGTATTGATAGTATTTTCCACATTCAATTCAATATCAGAGAAGGTAAACATGTCGTGGATATTGTCCAGTTCTTCAGATACGGTTCGGTATTTGAGGTTATTGATAAGTTGGCGGACTTCCTTCATGGAAGTCTTACTGATGTGATTGAGCTCTTGCAGTTCTTTCCGAACGGCATTTATCTTGTCTTTATCTAGTTGCTTGAGCGCTAATTCGGTCTTTAGAGTCATCATGGCAAAGGTATGCCCCAGAGTATCATGCAAATCACGCCCAATCCGATTGCGCTCGTTTTCAGCAGCTAGGAGGTTGATGGTCTTGTTTTGCTTGTAGATTTC
>DIXV01000071.1:6821-8882 GCA_002436115.1 Streptococcus sp. UBA6071
GTAGCTAAGATTTGTCCATAAATAAAGAAAGCTGCTAATGCCAGTAAAAAGCTGATAGTCCGATAAGACTTGAAGGAATCACGGAAGCGCCAAATAAGTAGATTAGAATTGAAAAAGAAGAACCACATGAAGGAGCCATCAAGTATATATGACATATAAAGGATGTAAAAAAGAGAGTAGAACCATAAGATTGCAATGGTTTTTTTATAGGCATCTTTGATATGAATGAGGGCTGCATAGCTAAGTGCAAATAAGACAGTTGCCCCCAATGTCCACAAAGGATACTTTGCCCAGAAGATACCTCCAATAGGGAAAACAAGAAAAAGGAAACCCATATAAAATGGGGTGTAACTTTTTTGAAAAGGATGAAACATTACTTAACCTCGAGTTTTTTTCCGACTGCCAAGGCAATCACTAAAACAATGATAGCATATCCTAGTAAAATTAGCAGAGATTGGACAGAAAAGTCTTTATTAAAATAAGAGATGAGAAGATTGTTTAAATGATAAGTTGGAGTGAACTTAGCTAACTGTTGCATAAAATCTGGAAAAGTTTGAACAGGTATCCAGAGTCCGCCCAAAACTGCCAAGCCCATGTAAAAGATATTAGCAACGACAGATAGGGTTTGAGACGATTTGATATGGGCAAAGAGGGCTCCAAAAGGCATAAAGCAAATAGCACCTGCAAACAGTATTCCAGCGCTAATCAGCCAATCATTGAGTGACATGTTGACGCCCTTTGCAAAATGACCAACTGTAAATACAGCTAGAATAGCAAGAGCAAAATGAACCGAGATGCCAATGATTTTACTAGCATAATATTGCCAGAGGGGAATTGGACTATGACGGATGATTCTGAGTCGGTTGCCATTTCGGTCTTCTTGGAAGGCATAGGGGAGGGAGAAGAAGGCAAAACTTAGGCTAGCAAAAGCTGTCATTTGTACCATATATTGTCGAACCCAGAGGGCGATAACTTCCTGAGACATGGTTTCATCACTTGCCCAAATACTTGTAAAGAGGAGAAAGAAACAGATGGGCATGCCAATACCCATAATGAGATTGGATACAGAACGTTTATTAATCAAATATTCTTGCTTTAGTATAGCATTAAAGGTTTTCATGATTGGCTCCCTTCTGATTTTCAAAAATACTATTGAGTAGTGTACGGTTGGTCATTTCGATGCTTTCAATCGGACAATTGGCTGTTGACAACAAGTCCCAAATGACTTGAGGTTGCTTACTAGAAAAGGAAATAGTGTCTGTCTTGATAACCAAATCATCAATAACTGCATTTTCAATAACAGGTAGATAAACGGCAGGCAGGGTAAAGACTTTCTCATTTTCTTCAGATCGGATGAGGTAGGGAGTGGTGTCTCGCAAGAGTTTTCCCTGATGCAGGACTAGGATACGGTCCGCAGTGTGCTCTACCTCTTCGATATAGTGGCTAGAATAGATGATGGTCTTGCCTGCCTCTTTCAAATCCGCAACGATTTCCCAAAATCGGATCCGAGTGGATGTATCCATGCCAGAAGTCGGCTCATCTAAAAAGAGGATATCCGGTTGACCAATTAAAACTTGAACGAAGGCCAGCAGGCGTCGTTGACCACCTGATAATTTTTCAGCAAATTGATTTTTTTGCTGGTCTGTAAAATTCAGCAAATGATTAATTTCTTGGTCTGATAGAGGATTTGGATAGATGGCTTTTTGAAAATCCAAGAGTTCAGACACTTTCATTTTTTGTTCCGTCAGATTTTCTTGGAAGAGGATACCAACCCTCTCCTTGAGAATGGGAGAAGTAGGAGCCTTGTCCAGAACGAGGATATTACCGACACTAGGATGGTAGTCGCCCAAAAGGCAGCTGAAAAGAGTGGTCTTACCTGAACCATTCGGGCCAATCAAGGCTAGGCAGTCACCCTGGTGGACATCAAAAGAAATTTGGGACAAGGCTTTCTTATCCTTGAATTGCTTACCGAGGCCTTTGACCTCAATCACTTTAGTCATGATGTTTCTCCTTCTAGTCTGAAGTTTCTTGGCATTTTCCAAAACCAAAATAGGTAACTAA
>DIXV01000071.1:9033-17227 GCA_002436115.1 Streptococcus sp. UBA6071
CTTTCTTGGTATTTTCCAAAACCTAAATAGGTAACTAATCCGATGATAATAGCGGCTGGCAATGACCAAAATAGATTCTGGAAAATGGCATTAGTGAGGTCAGTAGTTGGTGTTCCCAAAAGGATGCAGGAAGCATAAATAAGAATAAATGAAGTGCTTCCGTATCTAAGTGCTTTTTTCATGAGGTTTTCTCCTTTTTTATTTATAATCTTAGTTTACAGAGAAGTGAGAAAAGTATTTAGCCCTATGTGTCATGGCTTGGTATGACATTTGTCACGGTTTTGGCCAAAAGAAAAATCCTCGTTTTTAACTAAGTTTCTTCTTAATCAATCCATAGAATGTTGCTTGCTTCTTTTTCATTAGTAACAAAGTGCATGTAAACAATGCCTGATAGACAAAAAAACAAGAAGGGCGGGAAATATATCTCTCCAACCAACCTTACTTCTATAAATGTAATCTTTTCCAAGGTCATAGGATTATATCAGCAATTTCCTTAAATTTTACTCATGTTAATTAAAAAAACGCATTGATAGATATGTCAATACGTGTATTTTACTTTTCATTAAAAATTGAAATGAGAGACTCAAATGTAGGTTGTTTTAGTAATTTATTTTGACGTTTGTCTGATCCTATGAAATCAAGAAGTTGTTCATAGAAAGACTGCATTCTTTCAGGTTCGTCTATTGTGATAGCGAATAAGAAGACGAACTTAATATTTTTTCCATCCCAATCAATTCCTTTTGGAGCTATCACTGAAAAAATAGTACTTTTAACGACTGCATCTCCCAATGGATGAGGAATGGCAATAGAATCTGAAATAATGGTAGACGAGATACGCTCTCTTTCATAAATTTCGTCAAGGAAATTTTCTTTTACGAACCCCTGAGTAAGCAACTTTTTATATAGCGTTTTTAATATATCTTCTTTTGTTGTTTTTTCATCTATAACAAGGAAATGCGTTTCCGAGATAAGCCCATCTGATAGCTCAGAGTTGGGATTAGTCATTTGAGATAGGTGTTTTTCTATTTGTCCCATTGATGCATCCAAATCGTTTATGTCCATAAAAATAATTTCAGTTCTCTTATTTTTGATAGGTATTGTGGAAACGACTAGGTCGAAATTTTTATGATTTTCTTCACGATTGGAAAAAGAATCAAAAGAAAATTTTTCTATATTGGAGAAAGTGTCGGGAAATCTTCGTTTTATTTTTACTTCAATGATTGCGCTAAATGTACGTCCTGTACCACAAATAATGGCTAGAGATAGTTGTTTTTGTGGTTCAGGATTATGACGTTCAATGGCATTTGCTAAATGTAATGCAATATATGAGATTTCATCCTCTGAAAAATGGACCTTATATTTTTGAACAATTTCTCTGCTGCAGCTTATAGCTAACTCAAATGCGTATGGAAAAATGTTTTTGATTGTATTAAGTAAAGGATTATTTCTGTTTCCCTCAATAGTTTGTATTTTCAAAAAAAGTTTTATGTGTTCTAGCAGATTGGCTCGTAAGGTTGAATCCTTTGCCCAAGGCGAGTCGGTAAGTTTAGACAAAGTATCCTGAATTAATTCTATAATGTCCTCTGCTAGCTTTTGATTCGCACTTATAACGCTATCATCAATAAGGTTAGGAGAATTTTCAGCTATACAAAAATTCATATAGGCTCTTTCAATAGGAGAAAGTATTAAGTGAAATTCTTTCTCAAGGCAATCAAAAAAAGTTTTAAGTGTTAGCGAGAAGTTATGATTTAGTTTTATCTCTTGTTCAAACTTAGACAATGTATGCCCTGCTTTAACCCTACTAGTAGTTAAAAGAAGACTTGTGAAAATGTTTCGATGGAAGTAGTCTGAATCGATAAGGATTTCCCCAGAAAGGTTCTCTCGGTAGATGTGATTAAACTTTTCATAATCGATGTTATTGCAGATGTCTTTTTCTGCAGAAGTTGTAGCAGTGAGATATTCGGTAAAATTATTTTTAAAGATGAGATTGATAATAGCATTTCGGATATCCTGCTCTTCGCCAAATAATAGATATCCCAAATTACTCTTGTTTTGTATTTTTAAGTTGTATGCTGCTAGATAGTGTTTTAATGTGCGCAAATCGCTGTAAAATGTATTTTGACTAACAAATAGTATTGATTGCAAATAATCTTGGCTGATATATTCTTCTGAAGTTAGAAACAATCGTATCAGGTAAGTTAGTCTTGATTCAGAAGTGGTAAAAAGAAATGTTCCTGTATCTTGATGAGACCAAAATTCATCAAACCTCTTTTTATTGAGGTACTCAATAACGTATCCTTTTTTTCTTATTAGTATGATATGTGCTCCATGTTCTTCAATATAATCATTAATGGTATTGATATCAGAACGAATGGTTCTATCAGAGACATCACAATATGAACTTATTTCGTCAATACGAACGGCCTCTTTTTTATCTAATAATAGGTTTAAGATATTATCGAGTCTTTGAAAATCAAAAAAGGACATATGAGCCTCCTATTCTTATACTATATCTATTTTAACATAAAATCATTTTTGAAAATTTTGGGATTTTTCCAAAAAGAAGTTGAAAAAAATAAAACATATTTTTTGTATTTTTCACAAATAAAGTGGAAAAAGCTGTTAGTGACAACTCCTCCAAGAGGTGTTATGATGTATTTGTCAAACGAAAGGAGGAGAAGTGATGGAGTTTAGTAAAGATAATGTCTTATTAAATGTCAATGTAAAAGATAAAATTGAGTTATTTCAGTACATCGCTCAGTATGCAAGAGAAAAAAGCATTATTGAAAATGAGTTAGATCTAGTAAAAGCATTTCTTGAAAGAGAGGCAGAGGTATCAACGGGTTTACAAGATTCATTTGCAATTCCTCATGCGAAATCGGATGTTATTAAAGTTCCAACTGTTGTTTTCTTAAAGTTAAGTAATCCAATTGACTGGGAGACATTTGATGAAAAACCTGTATCAAATGTCTTTGCTCTACTTGTTCCAAGCAAATATGAAGGAACTTTACATCTTCAGATGATAAGTAGAATAGCAACTGCACTTTTAGAAGAAGACTTTGTAAATGCGGTAAAAAACGCATCAGATAGTGATGCATTAAATACTCAAATCACTAAGACAATGAAAGGAGAACATTAAAATGAAAATTGTCGGTATTACATCTTGCCCTGCAGGATTAGCCCATACACCAATGGCTGCTAAAGCACTTGAAAAAGCTGGACCAAAACTTGGATACAATGTTCGCATTGAACAACAAGGTTCAATGGGACAAGTGAACAAATTGACCCCACAAGAAATTGCTGAAGCAGATTTTGTGCTTTTGGCAACAGATCAAAAGATCGTTCAGGAAGAGCGTTTTGAAGGTAAAAAGAAAATTAGGGTAAATATTTCTACATGCATCAAAGCGCCAGAAGCAGTTCTTCAAAAATGTGCTCAAGCCGTTAGTCAAAAATAGAAAGGATTTATAAGATGAAAAAGTTTTTAAATGAGGCAAAAGGCCACCTGATGACAGGCATTAGCTATGCTTTGCCAATGATTATTGGAGCATCGCTGGTTGTTGCTATTCCCAAAATGATCGCTTTGGCAATGGGGATTACTAGTCTTGATCCATTCGCTGAAGCTACTGGATTTGAACATTATTTATATCAAATTGAACAAGTTGGTTGGACAGGTATTGGACTGATTAATACTGTACTGGCAGGTTTTATTGCGTATTCAATTGCAGATAAAGCGGCACTCGGGGCTGGGTTAATTGGTGGAGCTATCGCTTCCAAAACTAATGCAGGTTTCTTAGGTGCGATGATTGCAGGTTTTGTTGCAGGTTATGTAGTTGTTTGGTGTAAAAATAATGTAAAAGTTCCTGAAAAATATAGTGGGATTTTACCATTGATTGTCTTTCCGCTCTTTGCAACCATGTCTGTTGCACTAGTGATGGGAGTCTTACTTGCGGGTCCACTTGGTGCGATTAACACCGGTCTTGTTGCTTGGATCAAAGATATGATTGAAAACGATGTGAATAAAGTGGTTCTTGCTCTCATCATGGGTGCTATGATTGGTTCAGACTTGGGTGGCCCAATTAATAAAGCTTCTTGGATGGCTGGGAATGTCTTACTGGCAGAAGGTATTTATCTACCTGCAATTATTGTCAATGTTGCAATTTGTGCAGTACCAATGGGATATGCTCTTGCTTCACTTTTCCATAAAGATAAAATGAGTGATGAATTACGTGATGCCAGTCGCAATAACTATGTAATGGGGTTCATCGGAATCACAGAGGGTGCGATACCGTTCACAATGGTACACCCACTTAAATTGGTACCGATCAATATGATTGGGGGTGCAATTGCATCTGCACTTGGTATTGCTCTTGGAATGTATGCTAAAATGCCTCCTGTTGGTGGCGTCTATGGCTTCTTTACTGTTGGTAACGGTTGGGCTTATCTTATCGGTTTGTTTGCTGGCGCAGCCTTTATTGGATTCGTTGCACCAATGCTTGTAAACTTTAAAGAAACTTCTTCGACTGAAAAAATGAGTGTTGATGATATCGAAATCAGCTTTGAATAAAGATGTATTATTGGCACATATCAGGCGATATGTGCCTTTTCTAAGAAAGGAATTTGTATGAAAAAAACAGTCCATGTTGTTCCTCATTCACACTGGGATAGAGAATGGTATTTCACAACTAGTCGTTCTAAAATATACTTGATGAACAACCTAAAAAAGATTATTTCGCTGTTAAAGAATAAGGAAGGGTATGAGAGCTACACGCTTGATGGACAAGCTTCACTTCTTGATGATTATCTTGCATGGTGTCCTGAGGATAAGGAGGTAATCAAAGAATTGGTTCAAAAAGGGAAGCTTATTATTGGACCATGGTATACTCAAACTGATCAAATGGTTATCTCTGGAGAAAGCATTGTCAGAAACATGCTATATGGGATGAATATCTCAAAAGAGTTTGGAGACTACATGAATCTTGCTTATGTACCAGACTCTTTCGGTCAATCAGCTGCTATGCCACAAATGTATAAAGAATTTGGTATTGACGATACTTTATTTTGGCGTGGTGTTAGTGATGATGAGGTTAGCCATTCGGAGTTTAAATGGCGTGGTGAAGATGGGAGTGTGGTTAATGCTTTTCAAATTCAAGCGGGGTATTATATTGGTGGAGATATTCCTGAAGAAGATGAACTCCTCAAAGACTACCTGCATAAGGATCCATACAAAACGATTTGGGCAAAGAGTAGTACGGATCACGTCGTCTTTCCAAATGGTTTTGACCAGGCTCCTGCCAGAGAAAATCTTGTAGAACTCTTAGAGCGAATGAAAGAATGTTATAAGGATACATACGAATTTAAACATTCAACTTACATAGACTATGTTCATTCTATTAAAGAACAACATCCAGAGTTGGAAGAAATTGCTGGAGAATTGCTAAATGGTAAATTGATGCGTATCCATAAATCCATTTTCTCATCTCGCTCAGATTTAAAAAAATGGAACACACAGGTTCAAAACTATCTTGTAAATATCCTAGAACCCTTGTTATCATTGTCTAAATCTCTAGGTTTTGACTATCCAGTTGAAGTTGTCAAGGAAATTTGGAAATTGATGTTTGAAAATGCAGCCCATGATTCAATTGGCTCTTGTGTGTCGGACACAACCAATGAAGACATCTACCTTCGCTATAAAAAAGCTCGTGATTTAGCTGAAAATTTAGCCGAACTCAAGATGCGTGAAATTGTCATGAGATTAAAAACAGACAAAGCTATTACTGCGACAGTCTTTAATCTCTCGGCTAGGGTTAAATCTGGAGTTTTTGAAACAACTTTTTATGTTCCACAACATGATTTTGCTATTAAAGATGATCAAGGCAATACATATAGTTACACCATTACTTCATCAACGGACCAAACAGAATATATTCTTGGACAAGGTAATGTCTTAGATTCAACAAAAGACACCTATAAACCATCCAAAGTTTATAAAGTAGAAATCGCTATTGCATTTGAAAACTTGCCAGCCTTTGGATATAAGAATTTTCATATTGATTTATCGGGGAATACTAATCAAGAACAAGTTAAGACGGAAAACCAAGTAATCGAAAATGAGTTTTATAACATTACGGTTAATGCTAACAATACAATTGATATTTTAGATAAAATTTCTGAAAAAATATATAAGAATCAAGCTATTCTTCAAGAAAACGGAGATGATGGGGATTCATTTAACTATTCACCACCGAGAGACGATTTACTTATCAACTCTACTGAGTTTGTACCAGAAGTCACTACTCTAAATTCTGAACTTGTTAGTACAATGGTGTTGAAGTATATCTTTAAAGTACCTCAAAACTTAGAAGAACGATCAAAAGGGGTTAGAACTGTAAATTTACCAGTGACACTAAATATCACCTTGAAGAAATCGTCACCCGTTATCGAATTTAATTTCGAGGTAGATAATCGTTTTGTGGATAGCCATAGAATGTGTGTGCTATTTAATAGTGACATAGCTTCAACATTTTCAAAAGCTGACCACCAATTTGGTGTTATTCAACGACCTGTTGTTACGGATGCTATGGCACTCTGGGAAAAAGAACCTGAAAATTGGAACGAGGTACCAATTGCAATTGAAACATGCCAATCATTTGTCACACTTGATTGTAAGGAACGAGGAGTTGCAGTCATTCCAAAAGGTGTGAGAGAGTATGAAATCGTCGGTGACGACTACGATACTATTCGCTTAACACTATTTAGAACTTATGGGCATATGGGAAGAGAAAATCTACTTTATCGACCAGGACGCGCTTCAGGAGAGACTGTGATTGCCACGCCAGATGCACAGTGCCATAAAGTTATGACTTTTGAGTTTTCTGCAATTTATTATCAAGGGGATATGAATGCTTATCGTTTAGCAAATGTTGTTAGTGAATACCTCAAAGACGTTCAAATTTACCAGTACTCAGATTATTTGAATACTCGTCTTCGTTTTACTCAATTTGATGTTGAAAAAACATTGGATACTGAGTATAGTTTATTTAACCTTAATGAACATGGAATTCTAAGTTTGGTTAAAAAAGCCGAAGAAAGGCAAGGCTATATTATCCGATTATATAATGGTCAATATAAAGCCAGTATAGCTCCTGAGATTAAGTTTCACAATCAACCAACTGTAGTAGAGTATGTTAATTTAAAAGAAGAAACAAAATCCAAAATGGATTCAGCTGATAAGTTGATGATTGCTAAATTGGAACATAATAAGTTTGTGACCCTTTATGTAGAATTTTAAACTAGAAAAAGAGGTATCTTTATACCGAAACCTTTTTGTTTAAAGTTTCTTGTACATGGAAATTATAGGGAGACAACCGCTTGAAATCTGAATTTGGTTATGAGATCTTAAGGGAGAAAATAGGAAAGGGTTAGCTGAACTAATAGCTAATAAAGATTGGAATCAATGGTTGAAGAAAGTCAAAGTAAAAGCGGGTGATTTCTTCTATGCCTCAAGTGGTACAGTGCATGCTATTACTCTCAATATTATAATTTTAGAAATACAGCAGTCTAGTGATGCAACCTATAGCGTTTATAACTTTGATAGGATGGATGATGATGGCAATAAGCGGGAGTCAAGTATGACCACTTTATCCTTTCTAATAATGTAGCTAAATAATCCTTAGATGGGAAACTTGATTTAATTGCAAGTCATATGTAACACAAACCAGCACTAATATCTTGTGCTGGTTTATTTTACCTTTGACACGGTTTTCAGATAGCTATTTTTCTAGGCAGTTTACTTTCACTTATAGTTTCAATTTTAAAAAGAAAATAACAATCACGTGACTGCATGAATAGAGAGAAAGCGATGCTTATTGTCAAGTATCCACCGACCAATGCCAAAAACGAGAGGCTTTAAACGACTGATACAAGAGTTTAGGGACGGTAAGGTTAGTTGTAACTCTTTTGTTTTTTGCTCATGTCAATCTCATATTAGGATTAACCAAGAAGAAACTGGTTCAAAGAGGGCATCGGATGGATTATATATTAACGAAACCACGGAGAAATTATTGTTGATGGGGACTCTTATCCAATAGCTAAGGGAGTTCATTTTATAATAGGTTGTTGGAAGATAGAAGGAAATAATCTTGCTCTAATTGCAAGTCATCCCTATCTAAAAAAAAATAAAAGGATTTTTTTTTTT
>DIXV01000076.1:0-2904 GCA_002436115.1 Streptococcus sp. UBA6071
TTTCAATAATTATTTGTCCAACTTTTTGGGGTCAGTACACAGGCTGAAAGAAAGGCCAAAATTGGATAGTTCTACTTTTACATTATTTAAGGTCATCAGGCTGTTGAGGTTTAGGGCGGTAAATTCGCTTATGCCTGTCAATTTTTTGCAGAGCAAACGGTGACGGATCATCTGGTAACTGGCTAGAGGATCCAGTCTCATCCAAGATGATGTCATCAAAGAAAAGACGTTCGTAGTCAGCGACACTGAGGCGTTTTCGGTTTTGGAGTAAGGAGCTGTGGCTCTCTGATAAGAGGTGGTCGAAGCCGTCAACAAGTTGACCTGAAAAGAGTTCACATACTGCACCTGAGCCGTAACTGTAAAAAAGAATAGAATCTCCAGCCTTTAAAGCTTGGCTATTTTCTAAAAGAGACAGAAAGGAGAGAAAGAGGGAACCTGTATAAATATTGCCAACAACCTGGTTATAACTGATGGATTCATGGAAACGTTGCTCCAGGCGTTGTTTAGTATCTGGGTCAGTTCCTTTAGTGATTTTTTGAAGGCCTTTAAGCCCCTGCTTAGCAAAGGGGATATGGAAAACGACCGCAGCAAAGTCGGACAGTTGTTTAGCAGTTAGCTGCTGATAACGTTGGTAAGTTGTTGTTAGGCAATTAAGGTATTGAACGGTGGAAAACCGACCATCAACCTCTGGATAAGAGCTATAATTGGGTCGCCAAAAATCCATGACATTGCGTGTTTGATAGACATTATCGTAGTTAAGTTTAAGGAGTCTAGGATTAGCGGTTACTAGCATGGCAATGCTACCGGCACCTTGGGTGGCTTCCCCACTAGAAAATCGACCATATTTAGCAATATCACTGGCGATAACTAAGACTTTTGATTCTGGGTGTGCAAGGATATGATTGCGGGCCATTTCAAGACCAGCTGTTGCAGCATAGCAAGCTTCTTTGAGTTCAATCGAACGGGCAAAGGGTTGAATTCCTAACAGTTCATGAACGAAAACAGCTGCTGCCTTGGACTGATCAATACCCGATTCCGTTCCTAAAATAACCATATCAATGCTTGCTCGGTCTTCTTCAGTCAAAATTCTATCTGCGGCTTGAGTAGCAAGAGTGACAACGTCTTGGGTGATAGGTGTAACAGCCATTTTCGTTTGCATCAAACCAACTGTATATTTAGCTGGGTCAGTCTGACGGGATTTTGCCAAATCATCTAAATCCAAATAGTAGTCTGGAACGGCCAAACCAATTTTATCAATACCGATGTTCATAAATACCTCAAGTGTTAGAATAATTAGAGATTGGAAGTCAATATGCCATTGTCCTCCGAAAAAGGAAGCAATTAGCTTGACCTTCTTTTGAGTTTGTAGAGGGAAAAGCAGTGTCCTCTTCTTATTTGCTTTGTAAAGATCTCACAGCTAGGTTGACCTTTCCTTTTCTTGCCATCTCACTTGGACACCGACTATAAGAATCGGTGATAAGGGGAAGTAGGTAGCATTTCGGAAAGGATAGAGACACCTCTTATTAGGAGACTTTTCTTTTTCTTCTAGCCGATTAATTATACCATTTTTTAAGGCAAAGGGTAAATGAAAGTTATTTTCTTCTCAAAATCCGTCTGAGGACTTAGATTTGGAAGATGACAGAAGATTAACAGAGATATAATAGCTGATTGGATTTACTGACCGAGCGTGTTATGATATCATAAGTGAAAGGGAACGTTTTCTCTCAAAACAGTATTACCTGACAGTTGCCCAACATGATCAAGGGGTTAACTCTTTGTTTTTATTAATAGGATTTCTATCTGGATTGTGGGAATCGAGAGGTTGCTTTATCAAATCGTTAATCGCATCAAGACCAACCGTATCAAGGAAGCCAATAACGCTATCTATCGGGTGGGTGCTAAGAGGGGCGGTTCTATTTGGATAGTTTTCCTTGTCCTAGCTACTAGCCATTGGATTTGGATTGCTTTATTTCAAGAATTTTCGAAATAGACTAGCTTTTTTCTAGCTTTTTTTGTAAAATAGATAAGGTAAGCATTTGGCATAGCCAAAAATAAAAGGAGACATATCTAATGGTAAAATTGGTTTTCGCTCGCCACGGTGAGTCAGAATGGAATAAAGCTAATCTGTTTACAGGTTGGGCTGATGTTGACTTGTCGGAAAAAGGGACACAACAAGCAATTGATGCAGGTAAATTGATTAAAGAAGCTGGTATCACATTTGATGTTGCTTATACGTCAGTGTTGACGCGTGCTATTAAGACAACTAACCTTGCTCTTGAGTATTCAGATCAATTATGGGTACCAGTAGAAAAATCTTGGCGTTTGAACGAGCGTCATTACGGTGATTTGACTGGTAAAAATAAAGCTGAAGCTGCTGAACAATTCGGTGATGAACAAGTGCATATTTGGCGTCGTTCTTATGATGTATTACCTCCAGAAATGGCTAAAGATGATGAACACTCAGCACATACTGACCGTCGCTATGCTCATCTTGATCACTCAGTTATTCCAGATGCGGAAAACTTAAAAGTAACCTTGGAACGGGCTCTACCGTTCTGGGAAGATAAGATCGGCCCAGATTTGGTGGATGGCAAAAATGTCTTTGTAGGTGCACATGGCAATTCAATCCGTGCCCTCGTAAAACACATCAAACAACTCTCTGATGATGAGATTATGGATGTTGAAATTCCTAATTTCCCACCATTAGTATTTGAATTCGATGAAAAATTGAATGTAATAGCTGAGTACTACCTTGGTGAATAAACCTAGGATATGCTAAAGCGAAATAGCCTTCTGGCAGAGACGAGTGTCTGCCAGAAGGCTATTTTTTGAGTTCGATCGGCCAAAGAGGCCACCTTTTGTTAACTATGGATTATAAATATGATGCAAGCATTCCAAGAAAAG
>DIXV01000076.1:3162-3390 GCA_002436115.1 Streptococcus sp. UBA6071
AAAAGAACTAGGAAGTTATTCCTAGTTCTTTTTAAAATCCAACCGAAGCCAAGCTGAGCATGGATCAGGGTTAAGTGTTTTGCAAAAGTCACTTGTTAAGTAATGATGCCTAGTTTGTTTGGAGGTCTTCAAATCCCTCGTCGTCTCCTCGAATAACGCGTATCCCTTCGTCATCAAAGAGAAACTCTCGTCCGTTTATAATATGGTAGCCCTTGAGAGCTCTGCCGT
>DIXV01000041.1 GCA_002436115.1 Streptococcus sp. UBA6071
ATTTCAACTAAGGTAAATGCTTTCACCTTAGTGTGTAACCATTTTTTCATCATAGATGAACCTCCATATTATTATAAATCGGTAGTAGCATAGCTGCATAGATCAGAACAATGACTATAGCAACAAACATAAATATTAATGGTTGAACCAACTGCATGCTCCTGTTAACCTTAGTAAAGAAACGCTCCCAGCAATCTTGAGCATAGATTTCCAACTCCTTTCCTAGCTTAGACTTTGCCTCCCCATACTCAATCATTAAGCTCAGTTCCCTTTCAAAAAATGGGTACTCCTTAACCTTTTCATGAAACCCCTGTCCATTAGAAAGGCTACGCAACATATCCTCCCCAATTTCAGCAAACAGCCTATCGGGCTGTTCCACCATAATTTCTACAATATGAGACATTTCTAGTCCTTGACTGATAAGGTTTCCCCACTCTCTGGCATAATAAGCGGTTAAGTAGAGTCGAATAAGAGACCTTAGACCTGGAACCTTGACCAAAAAACTGTAAGCTCTAATTTGTATAACACAACGCATCCAGAAACGGAAAACCAGAAAACCTAAGACAAGGCTTAGCAGAAAACCTATAATGATGATAGGGAATTGGCTTAGGATTTGACTAGCTAAATTTCCCTTTCCTTCTATTAGTTGTGGCAAGAGATAATTTTTCAGCCCTACCATAATTAGGAGTAGAAAAGCGAGTAACATCATTGGATAAGACACCACCTCAATCAGCTTCTTACGTACCTTCATCATCTCTTCCAGATAAGCTTCAACCTTATCCAAACAAAGGGAGAGATTCCCATGAGCCTCTGCTAAAGAAAGCTGGGTCACCACGTTATCTGAAAAACCTAGGCTATTACTAATTTTTGAGAAGGGTTGCCCCATCACAAGACCACTCTGTATAACTTCTGTGTAACAGCTTGCCAAAAGTTGACTACGCTGTAAAAAATGGACAATTTCTGTCAGATTAAAACCCGATTTGAAAAGATTATTAAAGAGAGTCATGACCTTTCTCTGCTTAAGTGTGCTTAATTTTTTCACTTTCTCTTTGGAAGTCTGTAAGTTTCCCCGCCTCAAATAAGCGATCAACTTGGGCATTCCAGTGATTAGGCTGGTAGTTTTTAAAATCTTTTCCCACAAATTCAACAATTCCTCTTTCTGCTAATAATCTTTGATAGTAAATCCCTTGAAGGCTGTTTCCCATCTCATCTGGGCTAACGCCCAACTCCAAAAGCCGTGCATAAACTCCTGAAATAGACCGTGCATGGATAGTCGAAAAAACCGTGGCTCCTGTCAAGCTCGCACGCATAACGGCATGTGCCGTCTGACTATCCCGAATTTCTCCAATGATAAGCAGGTCTGGGCGGTGTCGCAATGATAACTTTATCAAGTCATCATAGGTGTTGCCAATGGTTTTGTTAAGTTGAAGTTGGAGCATTTTCGCTTGCTTAATCTCTACTGGATCTTCTATGGTAATTATCTGTTTACCCGAAAACTTCAGTTGTGCTAGATGGTACATGAGCGAGGTTTTCCCACTACCCACTGGTCCAGAAAAAAGATAAAGCCCCCGACCTTTAACTTCCTTGGCTAGATCCAAAATATCTTGAAACCAAAACAGTAAATCCTCATTCAAGTCATAAAGTAGGCGGATAACTAAGCTCTCCTGTCCACGATAGTCACCTACCGTAGATAAACGCATGGCAATTTGTCCTTGTCCATACAGGTAATCGCAAGAACCCATTTGACTACGGCGTTTCTCCCCCACATTCATGCCAGCGGTAAATTTGAAATGCCCAATAACCGCACTCATCTCTTCCATCCCATAACTTCCTACAAAATGACGCTCATCCCTCTTTCTGTAGTACAGTTCAAAAGTCTCCACTTTTGGTAGGAAGTAGATATCGCTCACACGATCGGCTATAGCATCTACGATAATTTGCCTGGCAAGTTCTTGTACCATATGGTCTCACTTTCCTCCCTTAATAATAACAGCATCACCTGAGCTGCCTATCTATTTATTCGCAAAAAAAAAAGAAAAAACTGACAAAAATCAGTTTTTTCTTTTTTTTCCTTTCGGCAATAATTTACACTGTTTAGACGTCTTAATCTGTCGTTTTTGAGGGAATTTCCCGCATGGCAATAGTATCAACTCCTCAGTCCGATTCAAAATGAGAAGCGAATGGTATTGTTGCAAGTAGTCTTCGCACTCCTCACACCAGCGTTGATCATTAGGATCCCAGAAGGCGACCATCCCTCGCTTCTTTTCTTTACAGCCTGACAGATTTTGTGAAAGCTTCTGCCATTCCCTCTTATAAAATGCCAACGCCTCCTGATAATTGTCAAAGGTGTCACACATGACAATATCATCTTGCCACCCTTCCAATAACCACCAAGGCTCAAAATCCCCATACATTTTTACAACTTGATACACGACTTTACTTCCTTCTTTAGAAACATTATATCCGTTTTTCCAAAAAATACAAAAGATTTTGTTTAGTATTTCTTATTAAAAAGACAAAAAACCGAATGATACACTAATACCATACGGTTTCTGTAGTCTCATCTCTATTTTTAACCCATCTAAAAATTGGTTAACTGCTACTTTAAAATGGAGACTCTTTTTCAGATAATAGCCTTTTTCCTAACATCTCATTTTCACCTTAATAGTTTATTTAACTCAGCTACCACATTATCTCTACATATTTGGATATTTATAGATTGTCAGACTAAGCGTTTACCTTTGTTTTTACTTGCATATATCTAAAAATAGTAAAACTTAAGACAGACAATCTCACTAGAGCAGATTAAAAATACTTCAAGCAATTTACTATGATAAGTGCTTGAACGGCACATAAAAATTATACTCCTGTAATATTCAACCCAGATAGATAAGAAATTGTAAAATAGAGGTGTCCTACTCCGTGATAAAATGGGTAAATAAATAATTTTGTTAAAAGGAGTTACCTATCTTATGTTTAAGAAACCTAAACACCGCCTCAATGCACTAATGGCCCTAACACTGTCTGCCAACCTACTTTCCCACCCCTTGAATGTCCAAGCCGAGGAAATTGAAACTGAGGCAAGCAACTCTACTGAAACAGTAAGTGAAAACCTAACAGAAACTCCTACAGTTGCAGAGGCACCTCTTGACGATAGTCTAGCAAGTTCTGATATTGAAGTCGCCAGCCCAATTCAGGAAGCCCAAGAACCCGAGAGTCCCGCTACTAGTCAAGAAGAGGTAGAACCAATCCAAGTTACTGACCCTTCTGAGGACACCTCAATGTTAGCAACAAATACTATCCCCGAAACAACTGTTTCGCTTACAGAACAAGAAGAAACAGAAGATAGCAACAATGAAGAAGATAACAGTAGTGATTCAACCACAAACCAAACTGTCAAGATTGCCCTGAACTCGGTTAATTCAGAAGCTATTTCAGAAAGCTCTACTATAGAGAACTATGCTCAAGATTTTATTATGCC
>DIXV01000013.1:0-5835 GCA_002436115.1 Streptococcus sp. UBA6071
TAAGGACTTTGTCTTCAATCTGAGAGAAGACCTGTTTGGTCTTCTCTTTTTTTGTGGTTTAGTGCTACTTTAAAACCCAAACAGACTTTTGTAAGCAAATCAATTGACAATAACACTAATTAGTACTATTCTAGCTCCATAGGAAATGTAAAGGAGTACTTATCTTATTATGATAGAACTAGGGATTTCAACTTTTGGAGAAACAACTTTCTTAGAGGAGACAGGTAAACCCATAACTCACCAAGAACGAATTCGTAACATGATTGAAGAGATTGAACTGGCTGATCGTGTCGGCTTAGATGTTTATGCAGTTGGGGAACACCACAGAGAGGATTTTGCGGTTTCTGCCCCAGAAATTATCCTTGCAGCAGGCGCAGTTAATACCAAACAGATTCGCCTATCAAGTGCAGTAACGATCCTGTCCTCAATAGATCCTGTTCGAGTCTATCAGCAGTATGCAACGATTGATGCCTTATCAAATGGTCGAGCAGAAATTATGGCTGGTCGTGGGTCCTTTGTTGAGAGTTTTCCTCTTTTTGGGTACGATTTAAGTGATTATGATGCCTTGTTTGATGAAAAACTGGACATGCTTTTAGCCATTAAAGACAAGGTAAACCTCAACTGGAGTGGCAAGTATACCCAAACAGTCACCAACCGCCCGGTTTATCCACGTGCGGTACAAGATGATTTCCCAATTCAGATTGCGACAGGGGGAAATCCTTATTCTACTCAACGCATCGCAGAGTTGGGTCTTCCGATTGTTTATGCTATTATTGGTGGTCATCCAAAGGCTTTTCGACAATTGATTAAGATGTATCGGCAAGTTGGTCGTTTGAAAGGCCATGATGTGAGTAAGATGACTGTGTCAGCTCATTCGTGGGGTTGGTTATCAGATGATAAGGAAAAAGCAGAAAGGGAGTACTTTTATCCCACCAAACAATTGGTTGATGCAGTGAGCAAGGATAGACCGCATTGGCGAGCCTTAACCTACGAGGATTACCTTCAATCTATCGGTGAAGAAGGTGCCATGTTTGTCGGAGATGCTGATACGGTAGCAGATAAACTCATTCGTGTTATCGAAGATTTGGGGCTTGATCGCTTTATGTTACACCTTCCAGTTGGTTCGATGCCCCATGAAGAAACCCTAAAGGCTATTAAGATTTATGGGGAAGAGGTGGCACCAAGAGTACGAGAGTATTTTGCTACTAAAATGGTTTGATTGGACTGAGATTGTCTTAGCTATTTGACGAATTAGTTTTTGAAAGACAGAAGTGGTTGGTCAAGAAGCTCCTTTCATCACTATAATGCACCTGAAAGCCATGGTAGCCAGATAAGAGGAGCATTGACCTTGTTAGAGGTTAGTCGGCTACTGCCATTGCGTATGGAGCAGGTGTTTTGGGAGATGCTTTTTAAGACGAACGGGCTATGGGCTATCTTTTTCGAAAAAGATAGCCCTATTCGTTTGCATAGCCACTGATTTATGGTATACTAGTTATGGAGCAACAGTTTTGCGTGAAGTGGGTCAGGGGAGGAATCCAGCAGCCCTAAGCGATGTAAACTGTGTGCTCTTTTTGTATTTTAGAAGGAGTTACAATTGTCTAAAGAAGAGTTTTTACACCTCATTTATGCTTTGTTTTAGGAAAGGAAATGGTCCTTATCTGATGCTTTAAGTCTAAGTTTAGTTATCTTTGATAATTTAGCTAAATAAGAAAGGTGGATTATGATTGTTTTTGCATTTCCTGGAACGGGAAAGACGGTGATGGACCGACAATATGAGCAAGTCATTGAGTTAGAGATTTCAGAGATGAAGTATGATAACAGTGGTGTTGGTCATTTGTCAAAGGAAGCCAGAAAGGCTGTCCCAAGACCGATTAAGACGAAAGATTATCGGAAGGTTTATGTCAATCAAGCCCTGAGTTTGCACGCTAAAGGAAAAATTGTTTTAGTTGCTCTCAATTTCCTCTTACCTGTTCTTTGGGGACTTTGGCGACAAAGAGACAAGGATTTTCAAATCTATTTGCCCAAGCACGGTCTGCGAAAGGAGTATCGGAGACGCTATAGTGATCGGGGAAATAACAATCGCTTTATTCGTGAAGTGATGTGGGTTTGGACACCGACAATTCTCTTTTTTACCTTATTGTCATTGCTTTTCCCCTCCTATATCGGCTTTCTTCAGGCTGGAGAATTTCTTAGCGATCGCCTAAAGGCCTACCTGTTTGAAACTTTGGATATGAGGCAGAGAGAACAGGTTGAACCTTTAGGAAAGGTCGTTCCGCTCGTCTACAAGTGAGTACTTGTAGCCCAAACTTTCTTATCGGATTTAAGCACTTTTGCGCTTACTCGTGAGAATTTAGAAAAGACCTTGACAATGCTCCTGGAGGGTCAAGGCAGTCGTTCAACTATTGACTAGGAATTGGGATAAGCGTTGGCTTCTCAAATCTAGGGGTTATCCTATCACAATAAAAATAAGATAAAGAGGTACTATGTTGGCAGATAATCGGATGAAGTATACAATTGATAGCAATATGCAGTTTCCATTGGTTGAAATTGCTTTGGAATTAGGAGAATCAGCTTACATTCAGCAAGGTAGTATGGTCTACCATACGCCTAGTGTTAGTTTGAATACCAAGCTCAATGCGCGAAGCGGTTCAGGCCTCGGCAAGCTAGTTGGTGCTCTAGGGCGTTCAGTGGTTTCAGGCGAGTCCATGTTTATCACTCAGGCGATTTCTAGTTCAGATAAGGGTAAGCTAGCACTTGCCCCATCTATGCCAGGTCAGGTTATTGCCTTGGAACTGGGAGCTCATCAGTATCGACTCAATGACGGAGCCTTTTTGGCTTTGGATGGCTCTGCTCAATACAAGATGGAACGTCAAAGTGTTGGCCGTGCCCTTTTTGGGGGACAAGGTGGCTTTTTTGTCATGACAACAGAGGGAGAAGGAACCTTGTTGGCCAATAGTTTTGGATCCATCAAGAAAATAGAACTGGTCAATGACGAACTCACCATTGACAATGCGCATGTGGTAGCTTGGAGTCGTGATTTGGACTACAATATCCATCTGGAAAATGGGTTCTTGCAATCTATCGGTACGGGTGAAGGGATTGTTAATACCTTCCGTGGGACAGGAACCATTTATGTCCAAAGCCTCAATCTCCAGCAATTCGCAGGCGTTCTTCAAAAATTCATCACTGTCCGTGAGAGCTAAGTCATAATATTGAAACCTTTGCTCGTGCTATCGGAAGTCATATTTCGATAGGCGGCGGATCAAAATAGGTAAAAATCGAAGGAGTTTGGGAGTATATCTCAATCACAAGTCAACTGCTCAACAACCTTGAATAAGTAAGTAACCATAGATGCGGAACTATATGAGATTTGTTTGCAGGCTAAGGAGGACTTGGTCGCAATTGGCTGGAAATGTTTTCTTTTCTCGCTAGTTCCATATAGTTGAGGTGAGAGACAGCTACTTTATATTCCTGACAAATCCTAGTCCAAGGCATGCCATTCTTTTTTAGCTTGTAAATATTTAGTTTATCTTCGTAAGTTAATTTCATAGAAAATGCACCCCAATCGTTAGATTTAATGTCTAACTTTTGGGGTGCAGTTCATTCAGATGGTCTTTTTTGGACATTGACTGTCTACATCGGAGTGGGCAATGCAATAACGAGTTGACTCAGTATCTTATTCACATTAGCTATTTTGTCGGTGGTTGCCTTGGATTGTTATGGATAACTCTACTGGACCTATTTGAGTCTGCATAAAATAATGTATCCACATAGAGCTTGACAGAACGGATTACAACTGCACTATCCTTAATTGGATGATAGAGCGAAACTATACGTCCCGTAGTTTTGATAATTTAGTTCCTCTTCACTTGCCCCGCTAACAGAAATTGGTGTATATTGACCATTTTCTATCTTAAAGCCAGGTTTTATGACACCCACTCCACCTAGCCCAGTAATACCAGGAAGTAGTGCATTAAAGTCACCTGTATGACTGGTGATAATGTAAGTGTTTGGAGCAATTGTCTTTAGACCAGTGATGACTGCACTGTATTCACGGATATCGTCAACTCCTCCCGATCCGAAGTTTGCACTGGTAGTAATTTTACCATCGGCTGTGATGGTGACGGATATATCAACTGCCTGAAGGCTTGTGCCCGCCCAGCTGCCCGTTGCTTCTTGCGGAACAAGACTAGTGGTCGCTGGATCGCTTGTACTTGTACTTGTATTTGTGCTTGGACTTGTAGAATTCTCGCTAACAGTTGCTTGAGTGCTGGATGAGTTCCCAGTCGTTTGACTGGTCTGGCTGGTCTGGCTGGTTTGACTAGTTGTGGTTGTTTGTTTTGGCTTACATGCAGCCAACAACAAAACGGATGTTGAAAGACAGAATATTGTCATGTTTTTCTTGAAAATAGATGATTTCATGAATGAACTCCTTTTATCAAATCATGGAGAATGCCTTAACTAATAAACATTCTGAGGTTAGCTTTATTTTCAATTATATTGTAGCTCCTATTATGACAGATGTCAAGTGTTTTTTGAAACATTTGTAATATATTTGTAATCTTTCTTATAAAATTGTAATCATATAGCAACAAAGTTTTCTAAGAAAGCATTATCACACCTCAATAAAACGATAAAACTGTTCCTATGACGGCTATTTTTTTAATTTTGTCAAAATTCTGCTACAATATCAGCTATGACAGTTGTTTCTGGAAATTATAGCGGGCGTTTGCTCAAAACTTTGGGTGGCAAAACAAGCCAACCAACTTCAGATAAGGTTAGAGGTGCCATCTTCAATATGATTGGTCCCTACTTTGAGGGCGGGCGGGTTCTGAACCTGTTTGTTGGTAGTGGTAATGAAAAGGCTGGGTTCTCCCAGCTTTTTTATGTCGGACAGTATCTTGTTTTTATCAACTTGCCACTTATATATAAAAATCAACCACTTACTGAAAAAGCCTTGTAAGTTTTTCATGACTTGTTATAATGGTAGTAGAAAAAGTGATAAATGAGAGATTCGAGAAGCTTTTTTAAATCATAAAGGAGGAGGTATCTATGAAAATCAGGATTGAATTGGATGATAGTTTGGATGACGTTGAAGTTGTCATTCGGGCCAGTCGTTTGACAGCTGAGATAGAGCAAATCCAGCAGACCTTGATCCAGGGCAATCGTCCTCAGATTGTTTTCTACAAGGGAAGTAGCGAGTATTTCCTTGATTTAGCAGATATCCTCTTTTTTGAGGCGGATGGAGCTAGGATTTTTGCCCATAGTCGGAAGAATGCCTACGAAGTCAAACTTAAGCTCTACGAATTGGAAGAAATCTTGCCAGTCTACTTTTGCAGGATTTCTAAGTCCAGTATTGCCAACACGCGGTCCATCTATTCGCTGGACAAGTCTTTCTCAGGGACGAGCACCATTCGTTTCTACGATACGGTCAAGCAGATACACGTATCTCGGCACTATTACCAACTGTTAAAAGAAAAACTAAGAGAAGTGAGGTAAACATGATGAAAAAAACATTTTTAGGAGTAGGGTTGATTTTACTAGCAGCCTATGTTATTTTTAAGGATTATCTAGATCTGCCCAGTCTAGGTATGCCACTTTGGACCTTGGTGTTTGTCCTTGGCTTTGGCTTTTGTGCTATTCAAAATTTCCTGCATCGGAGCTATATCGGAGCCTATTCCTGCGCTATCATCACCTTTATCATTTTGGAAAACCATTATGAATGGTTGGATATTAGTACAGGTACGATTGTCTTGGCTTCAATCCTTGCTGGTGTTGGGCTAAGCATGATTTTCAAACCAAAGTGTAGCTATTTCAACGCAAAAGGAAATGTCT
>DIXV01000013.1:6118-6478 GCA_002436115.1 Streptococcus sp. UBA6071
GATGAGAATTTTACCGACATCAGCGGTGATGTGGTCTTCTCAGGCACCTCTATCTATTTTGACAATGCAGCGATGTTGGAAGATAGGGCGACCTATTCTGGTGATGCAGTCTTCTCCAATGTCAAACTTTATGTGCCAAGAAATTGGAATGTCGAATTTACAGGTGACCGTGTTTTCAGCAATATCAAGGTCTATCCAAATGATACTCGAACTGAAAAGACTCTGGCTGTTACAGGCGACTTTGTTTTTAGTCAATTGGAAGTTATCTATATCTAAGATTTAGAGCGGATACCCGCTCTAAAAATCTGAACCTTTTTGTTCGCAATGTTTACTTAGTCTTTCTGACCTTGTTTTTAGCGA
>DIXV01000001.1:0-2951 GCA_002436115.1 Streptococcus sp. UBA6071
AGAGCGACAACGAGATGAGCCTGTAGAAGACCTTGTCGCTCAATTATCCGCAGGCTTTATGAGTCGTAGAAAACAAACAGAGGACTAAAACTATGAATGACACAATCGAAACAACGTTACTATTGAATCTCTTCTATTTTGAAAATGGAGCATATTCAAGAAATGATAATTTCATTGAGGCTAAACGCAGAAAAGCTATCGCCTTTTTAGATGAAGATTCGGACGAACTGAAAGCTATTGACCAAGAATTGGCGGAAGAATATCAAGAGACAATCAGCTATCTTGAATCTCTTTCAGATGAGGAGTACGAGTCTCTAAAAGAAGAATTGATTGAGCGAGTATCGCTCAACTAATGTCCGATAGGACAGACAAGGGGCTTGGGGATTTCCCCAAAACTTAAAAGATTAACCCATCTAAAATTAGCAGAATTGCTGTTTTAGGTTTTGGGTTAATCTTTTAAATACTGTATTTGGGTACCCAAATGCTATGCTTGCCAGTTTGAAAGTATACAGGCTATCGGTACGATAGTCAAAAAAAATGAATGAGGTAATATCAATGATTGAAGAAAAAAGATACCGTGAAATTCAGAGAAAAATGAGAGTCACACCTAAAGAAAATGAACTAATTAAGGAAAGAATGTCACATCATAATTTTTCTAATTTTAACACCTACGCCCGTTATATGTTATTGACGGGAGAGGTGGTCACGGTTGATTATTCTGAGTTGGTAAAATTGCGAACAGAAATCAATCGGATAGGAACAAATATCAATCAGCTTGCCAAATATGTCAACACCAATGAAGATGTCAGTCTAGAACATTATCAGTCTTTGCAGGCTTCCCTTTTGGAAGTTAAGCGACTGATGGCTGACAATTTTAACAAGGAAATTTCCATCATTGAAAAAGTTCTGAAAGAAAGAAGGGAGTGATTTGATTTGGTTGTCACTAAAGTCAAACAGATAAAATCCGTCAATAAATTATCTGATGGACTCAAGTATATTGAAGATGGAGCTAAGACCGTTGGGACAGAATTGATAGAGTCCAAATTGAATTTCCCCGTCAAAATGGTAGATGGTCAGCCAGTCTCTCAATTAGTATCAGGGAATTTAATCATTGATGTTGAATCGGCCTATTCTGAATTTATGCAACTCAAACAACTTGCCAATATCGCAAAAGGAAGACCTATCAATAATGAGGACTTGGTCAAAAATGATGTTTTAGCTCATCACATAATACAGTCTTTTGATCCTGGTGATAATTTAACGCCTGAGCAAATCCACGAGATAGGACGAAAGACAGCGCTTGAGTTAACGGGTGGTAATCATCAGTTTGTCATTGCAACACACATGGACAAGGGGCATCTCCACAATCACATTTATATCAATTCAACCAATTCTGTTACGCTCAATAAATTCAGATGGCAAAAAGGAACAAAGAAAGCCCTGGAACAAATTTCTGATAAGTATGCAGATTTGTTAGGTGCAAAAATCCTTGAGCGAAAAAATAATTTTGGTCACAAAGAATATTCAGCTTATCAGAGAGAGAATGTCTTCAAACTAGAAATCAAGTCTCGTCTTGAATTTCTTTTGAAGCACTCAACCAGTCTAGCAGATTTTCAAGAGAAGGTAAAAGCCCTGAATCTAGCTGTTGACTTTTCGGGCAAATTTACCAAGTATAAACTCTTAGATAAAGACCAAAAGAGGAATACCCGTGATAGCACCTTATCCAAAAAGGGGCGTTATTCTTTGGAGCAGATTGAGGAGCGGTTAGCAAAAAATGAAATCGTCCATCCGCTAGATATTATCAAAAGTGAGTATGACAAAGAGCAGGCTGAAAAAGCAGATGATTTTGAAATTCGTGTCAAAATTGAACCGTGGCAGATTGAACATGAAACAGATACAGGTATCTATCTACAAATGCAGTATGGAATAGCTAATCAAGGAACAGTCAAGATTCCAAGTCGTCTAGTTGATAAACAAGATGATGGCAGCTTCGATATTTTTATCAAGAAGTCTAACTTTTTCTATTTCATCAACCCTGATAATTCGTCAAGTAACAAATTTATGAAAGGGTCAACCTTAATCAATCAGCTTGCCTACGAAAATGGTGAGTATATCCTGACCAAAAACCCTAACATTTCCAAATTAGATTTATTGGTCAAGGAATACAACTATCTTGTTAGTCATGGCGTGTCAGAGTCAGACCAATTCTTTGAGTTGCGTGATCGCTTCATTGAGCAAATTGAAGAGACACATGAGTCCCTGAACCGACTAGATAATAAAGTGGAGAGGTTGAACAAAATTGCTTCAGCGCTTGAAGACGTCCATGCCAAAAATCCGATAGATGTCAAAGCTGCTTCTCAGGTTTTGGAGGAACTCAGTATCTTGCCTTCAGTTAATCCTAAAGAGATTGAAAAGCAGGTAGTTGAGGTTTCCATCGAGCGAAAAGCCTTGAAGGAGAAATTTGATAGTATAGTCAAAGATTTTACGCAGTATGAAAAATTGGAACGTCACGCTAAAGCAAGACGACAAACACCAACGCTTGACCAAAAAACTACAGACGAGGTAGAACGTTAGCACGTGGTAGGACATTAGAGTATGCTCTATTGTCCTATATCTCTTTTCTTGATTTTGATGGTTTTACAAGACGGTCAATAGAGTTAGGCAAAATAGAAAGGTAAAAAATGGCAAAAATTGGATATGCAAGAATTAGTAGCACTGACCAAAACATGGAAAGACAACTTGAGCAACTGAAGCACGTTGACAAACTCTTTCAGGAAGCTGTTAGCGGAGTCAGCAAAAATCGCCCGCAGTTGAAAGCTATGCTTGATTATATACGAGATGGAGATATAGTTGTCGTGGTTGAGTTGGAACGTCTCGGACGAAATAACCAGGAGCTTACGGAAGTCATGAATCAGATACAAGCTAAAGGGGCAACGTTGGATGTGTTAAAC
>DIXV01000001.1:3166-3473 GCA_002436115.1 Streptococcus sp. UBA6071
ACGCTTCGAGGGATTGAAGATGATAACCTGAGACGGCTTCTGAACAACTTAATTTTGGAGCTTTACAAATACCAAGCACAAGCTGAAAGGGAACGTATCAAGGAACGTCAAGCTCAGGGGATAGCTATTGCAAAAATACACGGCAAATACCAGGGCAGAAAGGCACTCTTTTCTGAAGATAATAGCAGACTGAAGCACGCCTTCAAGCTTTTCCTTTCAGGAATGTCTGATAAAGAAGTGGCAGACCTAACAGGTATCAATGAGCGGACGTTTAGACGTTATCGTGAGAAGTATCAGATAAAAAGAT
>DIXV01000001.1:3598-3947 GCA_002436115.1 Streptococcus sp. UBA6071
AAGATGTGGCAGACCGAACAGGTATCAATGAACGTACTTTTAGACGTTATCGTGAAAAGTATGGCATAAAAAGATAATGATAAAAATATTGTTTTTAATGTTGATTTTTATAGGGATATATATTATAATAGAAATATGGAAAGGATTATAATATGAAATTACTTAGTTTTGTAGCCATCAAGGGAGGTGTCGGAAAAACAACCTTAGCCCTTCTGAATGGTCAGTATTTAGCTAATCAAGGGTACAAGGTCTTACTTATTGACCTTGACCACCAAAGCAACCTGACACACTTTTATGACGTTTATCAGGATTCAGAAACAGTTGCCAATATCTTTACAGGCTCAGGAGA
>DIXV01000052.1:0-2705 GCA_002436115.1 Streptococcus sp. UBA6071
CCGACGCAGTGTCATCGCTCAACTCATCATCATCATCATCGTCATCATCGTCATCGTAGCTATACACAGGAGCAGCAGCTGGAGCTGCTGGAGCTGCAGCTGGAGCACTTGGTGTTTCGGTAGCAGGGACGGTTACTTCAACAGCTGCTGTCTCGCTCGATACAGGTGGCGTGGCAGCTTCTTGAGAGGAACTAGCAGCTTCACCAGTTGAGCTAGAGTTTTCGGTTTGACTTGTTTCTGTTGTTTCATCGCTACTTGTGCTGGTCTCGCTTGTTTCAGAGGTAGAAGATGATTCACTCTTTTCGGTTTGGCTCGTGTCCACAACAGAATAAGTAGGGTCAAGGTCAGTTGCAAGCACAAAGACGGATTTTGACAAGAGGATGAGTCCTACAGAGGTTAAGACGGATAAATAGGATAGGCGTTTCATGGGGTTATGGACATCTAAGATGGCCATAAGGCGATGTTGCAGATTGCTTTTTGATTCGAAGAAATAGGTAGACAAGGCAACGGTCTTAGGCTCGCCACTTTCGATGAGGCTAAGGATAACTTTGCCATAAAAGCGACGATAATCCAAATTTTTCCCACGTAAGACAGACTCGTCACAAAGAATTTCACCTTCTTCTTGAACAACTTTGTTGGAAAATCGGATAACAGGGTTAAACCAATGTAGGCTTGTCGCAACAATCATCAGTAGATTGATTAAGAGGTCACGGTGGATATAATGGGTTAACTCATGTTCTAGAATGACCTCCATTTGCTTAGAGGTGAAGTCCTGATCAGGGATAAGGATGACTGGATGTCGGAACCCTGTCAACATGGGACTCTTAATAAAGTTACAGGTGACTAAATTGATGCGGTCAGGTTTAATATCCATATAGTGGGTGAGGTTATGAAAGGACTCCAAAATGTCTGGATCAGTGACCTTTACCCCAACTCGTTGGATGAGTCGCCGTAATTTGACATACTGGATGATATGGTGAATGAGGTAGATGAAACTACCTAATACCCAAATCGCTAAAAGAGCGTAGGAAATCAAATCAACGATAGATAGACTTGCATTTGCAACGATAACGGTCTTATCGGCAACTTCAGCAGTCTGTCGAGCAACGTGGGGTGGAACGATTGTGAAGAGTCCCTTACCCAAGAGCGGTCGAATGGGTAGCAAGAGGATAATGAGGATGAACACCCAGATAGTGTATCGGGTACGAGATGACATGAGCCTTGGGAAAGCGCGTGAGAAAAAAGCGAAAATCACAATCAGAAGCGAGAGAATGAGGCTAGTCATCAGTAGCGATAGAAAGATAGATATCAACATAGTCTAATTAATCCTCCAGTAAATGTTTTAGCTCCTCTAAATCTTCTGTAGAGACATTATTAGAAGTAAAGAAGGTGCGAACCAAAGAGCTGAGGGAGTTTCCTTTGTAGCGATTCATAAAATCTTCTGTTTCGACAGTGAGGTAGTCTTCTTCTGAGACGATAGGTGTGTAAAAACGTTCTTTGCCTTTTCGCTCACTTTCCAAGAAGCCTTTGTCAATCAGTCGACTTAGTAAGGTCAGGACGGTCTGGGGCTTCCATTTTTTATCATCAGGTAGGCGTGACATGACATCATGAGACCCCATCGGGACAGGGCATTTCCACACGGCTTTCATCACAGAAAATTCAGTGTCAGGTAATCTTTTTCGGTTCATAGTGGAATCCTTCTTAAATCATTTTGTTTTAGGTTGGGGCAAGGACAGTTATTGCTATACTAATAGTTTACATCTGCTTGAGAAAAATGTCAAGCGAAAGTTCTACAAACGTAGATGATACTATTGTTTACGGTTCAACGAGCATCTAAAAATAAAGGACAGCTGTCGTATTTTCTCTCTATGAGGCAGTCTTATGCGAGTTCTTACTAACTACTGGCAGGGATTTTAGCCGGCTATCCTCCCCTTTTTTGGTCTGAAAGGCTGGAGAACAGAAGGGTTTTTTTCTGTCAGTTGTCTCTAAAAATAATTTTTCTATAGAGGTTTTCTTGATTTTTAAAGAGCTTCCGTTTCAAAAAAACCTAAAAAAAGGTATAATAAAAACAATACACTTGAGGAGATGACGATGACCTTTTATAATCACAAAGCAATTGAGAAAAAATGGCAAGAGTTCTGGGAAGCGAATCAGACGTTTAAGACAACAAGTGATAAAGCTAAACCTAAGTTCTATGCCCTAGATATGTTTCCTTATCCAAGCGGAGCTGGGCTTCATGTTGGTCACCCAGAAGGCTACACGGCAACAGATATCCTTAGCCGCTTCAAACGGGCTCAAGGCTATAATGTTCTCCACCCCATGGGCTGGGATGCTTTTGGCTTACCTGCTGAACAATATGCCATGGATACAGGGAATGATCCTGCTGATTTTACAGCAGAGAACATTGTGAATTTTAAGCGTCAAATTAATGCTCTTGGCTTTTCTTATGACTGGGACCGTGAAATAAACACTACCGATCCGAATTATTATAAGTGGACCCAATGGATTTTCACCAAACTCTACGAAAAAGGCTTGGCTTATGAAGCAGAAGTACCTGTGAACTGGGTTGAGGAGCTGGGGACCGCTATTGCTAATGAAGAAGTTTTGCCAGATGGAACCTCAGAGCGTGGTGGCTACCCCGTTGTCAGAAAACCAATGCGTCAATGGATGCTCAAAATCACTGCCTATGCAGAACGTTTGCTAGA
>DIXV01000052.1:2955-4782 GCA_002436115.1 Streptococcus sp. UBA6071
AACGTAATCTTCAAGATTCAGGGGACAGATAAGGAGTTCACTGTTTTTACAACTCGCCCAGATACGCTTTTTGGTGCGACCTATGCGGTTCTTTCTCCAGAACATGCCTTGGTAGATACGATTACAACAGCAGATCAAGCCCAAGCAGTGGAAGAATACAAACGCCAAGCTAGCCTCAAATCAGACCTTGCCCGTACAGACCTTGCCAAGGAAAAAACGGGGGTATGGACAGGAGCTTACGCCATCAACCCCGTTAATGGAAACGAAATCCCAATTTGGATTGCGGACTATGTTCTTGCGAGCTACGGGACAGGTGCCATTATGGCCGTTCCAGCCCACGATGAGCGGGATTGGGATTTTGCCAAGCAATTTGGGCTTTCCATTATCCCCGTTCTTGAAGGAGGCAATGTTGCTGAGGCGGCATTTACAGAGGATGGCCTTCACATCAATTCGGACTTCTTGGATGGTTTGGATAAAGCGCAAGCCATTAGTAAGATATTGACCTGGTTAGAAGATAAAGGGCTTGGGTCAGAAAAAACGACCTATCGACTCCGTGACTGGCTTTTCTCACGCCAACGTTACTGGGGAGAACCTATTCCAATTATCCATTGGGAAGACGGTAGTCGGACTGCTCTTTCGGAGAGCGAGCTTCCTTTAGTTTTACCAAAAACAAAGGATATTAAGCCTTCTGGGACAGGAGAAAGCCCGCTTGCTAATTTGACGGATTGGTTGGAAGTGACTCGAGAAGATGGTGTTAAAGGCCGTCGTGAGACCAATACGATGCCACAGTGGGCGGGTTCTAGCTGGTATTACCTTCGCTATATTGATCCCCACAATGACAAGCAACTAGCTGACACAGAACTCCTTAAAGAGTGGTTGCCTGTTGATATTTACATCGGCGGTGCCGAACACGCCGTTCTCCACCTCCTCTATGCTCGTTTCTGGCATAAATTCCTCTATGATATTGGTATTGTGCCAACCAAGGAACCTTTCCAAAAACTGTTCAACCAAGGCATGATTTTGGGGACCAGTTACCGTGATAGTCGAGGGTCTCTTGTCGTGACGGATAAGGTTGAAAAACGTGGAAGCAAGTACATCCACACTGAAACAGGTGAAGAACTTGAACAAGCACCTGCCAAGATGTCCAAATCACTCAAAAACGTGGTCAATCCAGATGACGTTATTGAACAATTTGGAGCAGATACGCTCCGTGTTTATGAGATGTTCATGGGGCCACTGGATGCTTCAATCGCTTGGTCTGAAGAAGGTTTAGAAGGAAGCCGTAAATTCCTTGACCGTGTTTACCGCCTGATCAGCTTAAAGGCGATCGTCGTTGAAAATAATGGAGCGTTAGACAAGGTCTACCATGAAACGGTTAAATCTGTCACAGAACAAATTGAAAGCCTTAAGTTCAATACTGCTCTTGCCCAGCTCATGGTTTTTGTTAATGCTGCTAACAAGGAAGACAAGCTTTATGTCGCCTATGCGAAAGGCTTTATCCAATTACTTGCTCCCTTTGCTCCACACTTGGCAGAGGAGCTTTGGCAGATGGTAGAGAAAACAGGGGAGTCTATCTCCTATGAGCCGTGGCCATCTTATGATGCTAGCAAGTTAGTGGAAGACAGTGTTGAAATCGTAGCTCAGATCAATGGTAAGGTGCGTGCTAAGATGGTTGTCGCTAAAGATTCTAGTCGAGAAGAGCTAGAAAAAATTGCTCTCGCTGATGTCAAAATCGCTGAGGAAATAAAAGGCAAGACTTTGGTCAAAGTCATTGCCGTTCCTAACAAGCTGGTCAATATTGTTGTTAAGTAAGCTTAAAAGAGTGTG
>DIXV01000020.1:0-1805 GCA_002436115.1 Streptococcus sp. UBA6071
CTTATCGAAAATATCCTGATCCCCTTCTTCAATTCCAGGATCAATATCATTTTCTTCCCAATAACGTTTTACGAAGTTAGAGTATTTTCTATGTGCATAAAAATCATTCCAAATTTTTTCAGTAAACTCTTCGGCGTTCAGACGAGCCACTTGATCCATAGGATTCCCAGTGTTTGAGTAAATAGGTACCATACCAGGTACTGGACCGATTTTGCCATCTTCAACCAGCTCATGGCAGGCAATGACTGCTTTTGCATGGCAAAGATTCATAATGTGATTAACTTTCCACTGATCTTTAAACCAAGTTTCAGGATGTTTGCATGTTCCAAGCCAATGACCATATACAATCTGCATATTTTGTTCATTGATAGATAGCCAATATTTAACACGATCCCCAAATTCAGTAAAGCAAGTGCGGACATATTGCTCAAAAGCAGCAATGATACCACGACCATACCAACCATCAAACTCCTCGTCTACCCAAAGTGGTAAATCATAATGATATAGAGTCACAATTGGTTCAATGCCATTATTAACCAATTCATCAATCAAATTATTATAGAATTCAATCCCTTTTTTGTTTGGAGTACCAGTATTATCTGGATAAATACGTGGCCAGGCAATTGAAAATCGGTAAGACGTAAATCCCGCTTCTTTCATCAAAGCGACATCTTCTTTATAATGATGGTAATGATCAGCAGCAATAGAATTGTCTGCAAAAGGTTTTTTAGTTTGAGAATTTAACCCAATTCTCGATACCCCACGGCCGTCTTCATTTGTTGCTCCTTCAACCTGCCAAGCAGCACTAGAAGCACCCCAGAAAAAGTTTTTTGGAAATGTTGGTTGTTCTTTATAATGCATGTCAATTACCTCGTTTTAGTTTGCTATACTCATTTAAAATGGAATCAAGTACAAAAGCTATACCATAAGTGTAGTAGATGATTTCCGAAGGGTTCCTATTCTCTGCTGAAGTTAAATGATAAACTTTGTCAAAAAACTGATTAAACAGAGGACTTCTTAAATTTGTAAACAAATATGTATTAATTCCAGTTTCATAGGTATCAAGCATCATTGTTTTGGCTAGGACTCCAGAAACCGAGAAGAACTGAATAATACTATTATTTGCTAGTGTCGCCTTCTTTTCTTGAAGCTCCTGTTCGTTAACCACTATTGATACCCTTTTACCAAATAATGCCATAGCTTGTTGGAAAAATCGAACATTATTTGCAATTGTTGATGACGCTATTATCACTACCTCATCGGCCTTAAATAGAGAACTAACAATTTGATTTAATTCTTTGTTTGACAACCTTTCTTCCAGTTCATTAAACATTTCAAAAACCTGACGTTTCAAAGTATTAATGAATGATTGTCGAGAATAAAATTCCTCATATTGACTTAATCCCTCATCAAATTCATTAAAATGATTTTTTAATTCTTTGAAGTTATCATACCCAAGATTTTGACAATATCTCCTTACAGTAGCTCTAGAAACGCTATTTTCTTCGGCTACATCGAAGATATTTAATCTATCAATTCTAAAATAATTATCAATCAAATAACTAGATAGCTGATACTCAACAGAACTAACCTCACTAGTATTGTATAAATTCTGCAAATTATATAATAGGCTCAATCGTCTATTTTCCATTATTTTTCTCCTTGGCCTCGGATTAATTTAATTATAGAATATCATTAAAATATTTGAGGGACAAGATGTGTCCCCAATCAAAACAATTGGCAACATAAAAACCTCTATAAAGAGGCGAATCGATTATTCTACAGTATGGCGTTCTCCGAGCTGG
>DIXV01000020.1:1987-4538 GCA_002436115.1 Streptococcus sp. UBA6071
ACAGTATGGCGTTCTCCGAGCTGATACTCATCAACGTGTTCAAACATTTCTTTTACTGAAATTGCCCTACGACCTGTTAGTTTGACAAAATCACTCACTGGCACATCAAGGAATCCTTGGGTGACAGTCGTTCCAAAGCTGACCATACCTTCTGATGTGGCTTGAATTGGACTCTTGCTAAAATCACCGTTGGTATCTCTTGGTACACCAATTGAATCAAAGTAAGCATACAATTCTTCATCTGTTAACTTGGTATAAGCAATCTGATTTCCTGTTGCCTTGTTCGCAATATCCAAGAAGTCTTGATAGGAGACTGGCTCAACACCGTTGATATTAAGAAGCTCACGATGCAGTAAATCATTAGAGAGAGCGCAACTTGCTGCAAAGGCAGCATCTCGACGAGAAATAAACCATACTCGTCCATCTCCCATATTTTTGGCAATAGTATCCTCCTTGGCAGCTACTGCACGCAGATAATCCGAGATAAAGGCTTCCGCAAATAAAGAGTTACGTAGGACAATATAGTCAAGAGGCGAGTTTTGAATAATGGCTTCTGTAAAACTATGGTCAACGTTCTCAATACTTGGATTGAGTGGGTGGCTTGCAGATAGTACAGAAGTATAAACAATTTGTTTGACGTTTGCTGTCACACAAGCTTCTACAACATTTTGATGAGCTTTACGACGATTTTCACCAACGAAAGGCATCGAAATCAAGAGCACCTTATCCGCATTTTCAAAGACTTTTACCAAGTTCTCTTGCGAGTTAAAGTCTGCTACCGCTGTCGCAATTCCCAATTCTTGATATGGCTTTAAAGCATCTTCTCTAGGGGCAGTAAAAAGCAGAGATTCTTTTGGCAACAACTTCTGGACATACTTGGCAACCTGTGAACCGAAATTCCCATCTACACCATTAACAACAATTTTTGACATAGCTGTTGCCCCCTAGTTATCTTGAGAGTGACGTTCACCAACTTGGAAGTCTGCTTCATGTTCAAACATATAACGAACAGTCAATGCGTTATCAGCGGTTAGTTTTTCAAAATCATCAGTGAACACATCCATTTTACCTTCACGAATAGCTTGAGCAAAGGTAACCATTCCTTCTGAAGAATAAGGTGCTTCAGAGTCCTTTTTAAACTCGCCATCAGTTGTACGAGGAACACCCATAGCATCAAAGATAGCATAGTTTTCTTCGTCAGTAATAGCCTTGTATTCAATGTTATTTCCAGTCACTTCATTTCCGATAGCTACAAAATCAGCCATTGTCATTAATTCTGGACCATTGATGTTTTGAATAGAGTGATGTAATTCATCCGCAAGTAAAGCATGAGCTACTGCTTTAGCACAATCTTTACGAGAGATATAAGCCATTTTTCCATCACCTTGGCTATTAGAAAGCGGTGCATTCATATGAACAAAGGTAAAGTAATTCGTAATCATAGCTTCCGCATACTGTGAATTGCGCAAGAAGATATAGTCCAAACCAGACCCTTCAATGTACTTTTCGGTATAAGCATGGTCAATTTTTTCAACACTTGGATTCGTTGGATCTACAGCATTTACCAATGAGGTATAAACAATTTTTTTAACACCTGCAGCCTTGGCAGCATCAACTACATTCTTATGAGCCGCTTGTCGTTTTGCCCCTACAAATGGCATAGAAATCAAAGCAACTACTTCTACACCTTGAAATTTCTCTGCTAGTCCCTCTACATGATTGAAGTTCATTTGACGAGTTTCAACACCTAGTTCGCTATATTTATTGAGAGAATCCTCACTGTAACCACCAAAAATAAGACTTGCCTTATCCGTAAGTTCTAGTAAGTAATCCGCTGCCAAACCACCAAGGTTTCCGTCTACACCAGTTAATAGTACTTTTGTCATGTGAATATCCTCGCTTTATTTTGATAAGTCTATTATAATGTAAACGTTCTCTAAAATCCAATTCTATTTTCTTATGGCTTATTAGAAATTATGATAAGTAGTTTTCCAAAATGGTTAAGAAATCAAAGAGAGTTGGATTTTGCGAATCCTTTTGGTAAGCAAGAACAAGTTCATAGGTATGTACACTCCCTTCAATCGGTATACTTCGAATCACCCCATCAAGTTTGGATAAGTTGTAATCATCTGTCCCAAAGCCCACAAGTTGTTCTGATAATATATAGAAAAAACCTTCTTCAAAATCATTTACGGTTCGAGCAATATTAGGATAGTACCCATCTTCAAGTGAACGTTCTTTCATGGTGGTGTAACTCTCCCCCATACTCTCTTCACTCAGCATCAACAGAGGGTATTGATATAGCCTAGCTACGCTAATGTGCTGACTATCAAACAAAGGGTGTCCTTCTGCAACTAAGGCATTGTAGCTGCCTGATTTTATGGTTAATCGAGAGAGTTCTTGGCTTGAAAATTCTTCTCCAAAAGATAGTCCTAAATCCGAGACACCTCTCGTTACATAGGATTCAACGTCTTTACACTCTACTTTCTTTACCTCAATACTTATTGGGAAATTAATTTCTTTAAGGTGAGAAATAAACGGCAATAAGAAG
>DIXV01000020.1:4743-5757 GCA_002436115.1 Streptococcus sp. UBA6071
GAAATAAACGGCAATAAGAGCTTTAAGTCATTTAACGAGGTATAAGCAATGCTTAGCCTTGGTTTAAGAGTATTGATTGAATTTTTGATTTGAGCTCTTGTTTCATCGTATTGCTTTAACAACAATTTTGCATTGTTGTATAGCATCTTCCCAGCTAATGTCGCTTGAATAGGAGTCACTGTCCTGTCAAAAAATTTAGTATCGAATTCCTTCTCAAGTGCAGAAATATATTGGCTAATAGAGGCTTGTGAAATGAAATTTTTACGTGCAGTTTCTGTATAGCTCTGACACTCATATAAATCAACAAAGTATTTTAATTTCTCAATATGCATAGAGACTTCTCATTTCATTTTTCTACCTCTATTATAACATGGTTAGTTCTCTTTCAAGTTATTGCCCTTGTCCAGAAATTAAAAAATACAGAGCTATATCAATAACTCTGCACTACTTATTGTTAATATAAAAAGAAAAGATATTTAGGATTGAAATTAGTATATCCCCTCCTGTCCTGCTTAACAATTTCTTAATCATTGCAGCTATTCAAAATTTGGGAGACCATATCGTACAAGTTTCTCAGCTCAATCTGAACCAATAACAAAGCGACTGCTCTTTTGTTCGCTAACCTTTAAGTAGCATGACTGATAGGCTCTGTCTGAAAAATCAATTGAGTCCATCACTATCCTATTAGTGATGAACATAAAATGGTAAGTACTTAGACCAACTTTTGTAATACTATATGTTCATAAGAAAACTGAACTGCTTCTGTCTCCTCAGAAATAGTCACGTATTTCAACAGTTCAATAGCTCTATCATCAAATCCCTCAGTCACGATTTGTACTTTTTCAATGAAAATTTCCATGTCATCAACTACTCGGATTTGATAATCAGATAAGTTTACTCCCTCATCAACTAGTAACTTGATTTGAGCCATCAAGTTCCCTTTACTATCAACTCAAACTTTTATTTTCCTTTTTCTGTACAACGTTGATAGTAAGCTTTGGAAGTATAAACGGA
>DIXV01000020.1:5957-6223 GCA_002436115.1 Streptococcus sp. UBA6071
CCTTGCTCACTGTGAAGCATGGCTCCTTGAGGGCAGTCTAGTTAATCTAAGGTATCAAGCACAAAGTCAGTATCTTGCCTGTCTGAAATGGAATAAGCGATAATTTCCGATTATAGAGATCCATAGTGGAGGACAGATAGAGTTTACACTTCTCAAAGTAGAGATAAGTGATATCCGTCACCAGTTTCTCCATTGGCTTAGTAGCCTTGAACTCTCTATTTAACTTATTCTCAGTGACATGGTAGGGTTGACCGAGTTTGGGAGAC
>DIXV01000066.1:0-3433 GCA_002436115.1 Streptococcus sp. UBA6071
AATGAACTAAGCTTTCTTCTCAAAAACCTTTCCCAAAACCTCGCTGACGGTCGAAACGCCAACTAATTTAATCCCCTTAGGGATTTCAATTCCTTGAAGAGAATTTTTAGGAGCGTAAACTTTGGTAAACCCGAGCTTACTAGCTTCATTGATGCGTTGCTCAATACGTGTAACCCGTCGGATTTCCCCTGTCAATCCAATCTCTCCGATAAAGGCTTCTTGAGGATTGGTAGGCTTTTCCTTGTAGCTAGAAGCAATTGCTACCGCCACTGCTAAATCAATGGCTGGCTCGTCTAGCTTAACACCGCCAGCCGACTTCAGATAAGCATCCTGATTTTGCAAGAGGAGGCCGCACCGTTTTTCCAAAACGGCCATAATAAGACTAACGCGGTTAAAATCAAGACCCGTTGTTGTCCGTTTGGCATTACCAAAAACAGTCGGCGTTACCAAGGCTTGCACCTCAGCAAGAATAGGACGTGTCCCTTCCATCGTGACAACAACGGCCGATCCTGTCGCCCCATCCAGTCGTTCTTCCAAAAAGACTTGACTAGGATTGAGGACTTCAACCAACCCTCCCGACTGCATTTCAAAGATGCCTATTTCATTGGTCGAACCAAACCGATTTTTGACCGCACGGAGAATACGAAAGGTGTGGTGCCGTTCTCCCTCAAAATAAAGAACAGTATCCACCATATGCTCCAACATACGTGGGCCAGCTAGCGTTCCTTCTTTAGTGACATGACCGACAATAAACGTCGCAATGTTATTGGTCTTGGCCAGTTGCATCAACTCAGCCGTCACTTCACGAACTTGGGAAACAGACCCCTGTACACTTGAGATTTCTGGACTCAGCATGGTCTGGATGGAATCAATGACCAAAAAATCGGGCTGTATTTTCTCAATCTCAGCACGAATACTCTGCATATTCGTCTCTGCATAAATGTAAAATTCATTGTCAATATCGCCTAGACGCTCACTTCGCAGTTTAATTTGCTCAGCCGATTCTTCCCCAGACACATAAAAAACCACTCCTTTATTGGCCAGTTGGGTAGAGACCTGCAACAATAAGGTTGATTTGCCAATACCTGGATCTCCTCCGATAAGCACCATACTCCCTGGCACTACCCCTCCCCCAAGCACGCGATTAAACTCTCCCATATCCGTCTTCGTCCGATTGACATGGCTAGACGAAACTTGGTGAAGCTTAACTGGTCTCGTCTTCTCTCCAGTTAGACTGATTCGTGCATTTTTGACCTCAGCTACCTCTACTTCTTCTACAAAAGAAGACCAAGACGAGCAATTGGGGCAACGTCCTAGGTATTTAGGGGATATGTAGCCACATTCTTGACAGATAAAGGTCGTTTTTTTCTTAGCTATGATGATTCTCCTTTAGTATGATATTCTCTCTCTTCCAGTTCATTAGTATTTTTCGAAACTTTTTTCTATTTATAATTCCAAGACATGATAAATCTACGGTCACTTGATAGCCTTCACTTATTGCAGCAAGGACAGAAGCCTTAACACAATAATTGCCGTCAACACCAATGAACTCGAGACTTTTTGCGTCGCCTTGCTCCAAAACGTCTTTTAAACTTCGGTTAGTAAAACAAGAGGCACGGCGTTTTTCAAAAGTCTGGTTAGAAATCACCGATAAACCATCTGCAAATTCTTTCGGTTTCTTATTTATCTCCCACAAAAACCGGTTAAGCACATAAAGCACTCGATGACTAGGGTAACTGGCAATCTTATTGTTAATTGCTGCAACTAGCCTTTCCTTATCGTAAGGCTTCCCATCAGCGACATAGTCCGCCTGCATATCAATGACGATTAAATAATCTGACATCTCTATTTATTGCCCTGTTGAGCCAAAACCACCCGTCCGCTGACCAGTCGCCTCGTCACCATCTGCAACCAAAAAGGGTGCAAAAACAGCCTGGACGATGCGTTCGCCCTCTTCAAGAACAACAAGCTTATCTGTGATGTTTTTCATTTGTGCAAAGATGTGCCCTTCATTGGAGGCATTGTCATAATAATCACCATCAATAAGACCAACAGAATTAATCAAAACCAAGCCTTTTTTACGCGGGTTAGACGACCGATCATAAAGATAAAGTACCTCACCAGCCTGCATATAGGCTTTGATTCCTGTCGGCACCAGCCTAATGTCACCAGCAGGAATTTCTGTACGCTCAGCTACTTTCAAATCATAGCCCGCTGCATGGGCAGTTTCACGCTTAGGTAATAAGGTCTCATCTGTGTAACCAGAAATGAGCTCAAATCCACGAATTTTTGTCATATTTCTTTTATTATCCTTTCAAATGTTGATTTTATAGTATTTCTAGCACTTAGTAAAATCAATTATCTTAAATTTGTTCACCTTTTTGTGGACTTATAGACTTTTTAGGGCTTTTTCAAAGTATGAAACGGCCTCTTTTTCTTTGTCCTCCGATAGGTGGCTATACACATCTAAAGTCATTGCAATGTTAGAATGACCTAGGCGGTACTGTAATTCTTTATAGCTGATACCAGCATTTAGTAATAAACTAGCGTGAGTATGGCGGAAAGCGTGAAACGTAAAGCGTGGAATATCTAACGCCTTACAGCGCCTGTCTAAAGTCCCTTGGAGTGTATTCCTAGGTATATACTCCCTTGTTGGCGTAGAAAACACCACAGACGGAGCACGTGCACCAATCTCTAAAAACAGCAATCTTTGACGGTTTTTGTATTGTTTCATCATTAGGATTGTCCTAGTATCCATACTGATTTTTCTAGCCCCAGCTTTTGTCTTTGTCTCCCCTATTGTCCGTAATTCTTGGCTGTAAGTTTTATTTATCGTTACCGTTCTTTCTTCAAGGTCTATATCAGACCAATTGAGAGCTACCATCTCGCCAAAACGACAACCTGTAGCAAGCAAGAACTTAAATACCGTAAACTCAAAATATTTTTTATAGTTCCTTGTGGATAGCTTTTCTGTAGAGTCAAAGAAAAGTTTTAGGTCTTCAGGTGCTATAAACTTGATAGCATCACGTCCTTTTTTCTGTTTCTTTGCCAATATAACATCACGGGCTGGGTTAGTTGGTATTAGCTGCAACAAGACACCATACTGTAATATCCGCCTATTGATTGAGTTGATTTCTTTAAAATTGACTAGCTGAGGGGCTAAGCCATTGATGAAATCTTGAATGATGCTAGGCGTTATCTTGTCTAGTTTCATTCCCCCAAACACGGGGATAAGGTGGCGTTTAGTTTGTCTCATAGTGATAACGAAAGTCTGTGGTCTAACTGTAAGCTTATAGCTTTCTAGCCATAACTCAGCTAACTCTTTATAGGTTTCAACTGATACAGCTTTAGTGACTGTACAGCCCTTAGATTTAAAATCTTGCTGCGCATGTTGGGTCTTTTGCTTTACCTCTCTTCTTGTCCGCCCTGTTAT
>DIXV01000066.1:3665-3992 GCA_002436115.1 Streptococcus sp. UBA6071
GCACGGTAAACCGTTGTACCGTTTTTCTTTTTGACTTCTGTTATTTTCATAATATAAACCCTTTCCATCAGCAGGCAAGCCGTAAGGGTTTTAGATTAGGTTCATATCGTTGTCAGAGTGATGAGAGAGCCCCTATTTGTGTTTGTTTGTGGTAAGTCGGTATTTATATGGTCAAGGGTTAAAGTGCCTCTATGGACGTTATATGGCATTTATACAACTACCATATTTTACACGACTTTAGCAGGTCAGGAAATGAGCGATAAAATAGCAAGGTTTTAGCAAGGTGGCGCATGATTGAAGCAAGAGCGAAGCTAGAGAAAATTACAA
>DIXV01000066.1:4141-4802 GCA_002436115.1 Streptococcus sp. UBA6071
AGAGCGAAGCTAGAGAAAATTACAAACGAACTTAGAGCGAACAAAGAGAAATCACGCACTGAATGGTAGTTTTTGCCACACAACTAATTAGTTAGTCATTAACAATTTTATTTTTACTTTCATCTAGCTTTTTCTTAATTTCTCTTAACTCTATGTGTCTTTCTTGCGCCTCCATCATGGTTTTTACAGAACTATCTAAATCAGTAGTCAACCCCTCAAGGGTTTCTATAACTTCAAGAAGAGTATCTGAATCAAGTTCACTCGCTTTTGTAGTTGTTTTTAATGATTGCAATAGTTCCAAAATACCTTTTAAAAAAAAATCATAGGCAGAGGAGTTTTTTAGTGAGATTTTTTTGGTTCTTTCTAACCCATCTAATAATAAAGCTTCTGTTTCTAGTATTTGATTTTTTAAGCCATCATATCCTAATACGTACCCAACGCTAACACCGAAGTATTCAGCCAGTGTCTGGGCTTTATCTGGTTTGATTTGGCTTTCTCCGTTTTCCCAATTTTGAAGTGTCCTATAATGAACTCCAATATCTTCAGCTAACTCTTTTTGAGATAGATTTTTTTCTTGTCTTAATTCTTTCAACCTATTCATTTTATCAACACCTTTCAAAAGTAATTATATATCATAAATGATAAAAAGTACACTTTTTTT
>DIXV01000037.1:0-579 GCA_002436115.1 Streptococcus sp. UBA6071
TGGAAGGACAAACTCAGAAGAAGAGTCAAAAAAAGACTTTTACAATTATCTAGAAAGGGGAGCAACGGCCAATGTTGGGACTTAAAAAACTCTTGCTATCGTTTGCTGTCATTCTTTTGTTGGTTGTTGGGAGCACCTTTTACCAGCGTCATCAGGAGTCCGTTCGATTAGCGGAAGCCTTCAAAAAAGATGACAGAATCGTGATACTTTACCATCTAATGTTTTCTGAGCGATACGCAGATGAAATCAGACAAGCCGGCTATATAATCCCATCAGACGGAGCTATCCGACTGGATGATGCCATTGACCCTTTGGAGCTAGAGGGGGAGTTACACATAAAGGTTATTCCTCCGGGTGAGCATTCGGATGAGTTTAGGCTTTTGTTCTCAACAATGATAGATGGAAAAACTACCGATGTTCTTTATAACTTAGATAAAAATCTTAATCTAGTTCGTAGCGACTATTCTCAAGTCAATGAAGAAAATATTACAGAGGATGTCTCTATCCCAGCTTCTGAGGAAGAACGCTTGTTAAAAATCGTTCAAACAGAAATCCAGAGCTTCTTGGACACGATGTACC
>DIXV01000037.1:612-3188 GCA_002436115.1 Streptococcus sp. UBA6071
TAGATAAAAATCTTAATCTAGTTCGCAGCGACTATTCTCAAGTCAATGAAGAAAATATTACAGAGGATGTCTCTATCCCAGCTTCTGAGGAAGAACGTTTGTTAAAAATCGTTCAAACAGAAATCCAGAGCTTCTTGGACACGATGTACCAGACCCTCTATGAGTGATGGAGTCTATTAAAAAGGGAAATCGTGCAAGACATGTTTTCATCATGTGCTTTTTGTGAGCTCTAACCTTGTTCAAGCATTTACTAACTTGCTTCTGAGTTTAGTAAAAATGAGCAAGGGATTTATCTCATAAAATGCAGTCCAAGAGTTATAAGTGGGTTATCTGTGTCTCTGCATATCAACATTTTTAAGGAGAACCGTTTTGAACAATTAGAAAATCGAAATCCTAATTGTCCAAGTAGTGAGAAACTCCTGTTGTTACAATTGGGAGTACAATCACTTTTGTCAGATCATCGGCAAGCCCCGTATAGACAGAACATAAAAGGTCGCAGTTTATCCTTGAAAAGGTGACGTCTTTACGACTCTCACGGAGTTTAATAGAAATGGCAATGATTGCTCTTAAAAAGGGGTCGAGTTTTACATAAGCAGATACCTTAGATAGTGAATATGATGGTGAGGAAATTTAAGGATGAAAGCATTTGGTCAAGGCTTACTAGAAGTAAGCAAAGACTACCCAATAAAAAGTCTAATTAGGAACTGTCAGGCAAAATTGGAGACCATAGATTTAGAAGGTTATCGCATTATTTGCACGGTCAATGAAAAGCCGAGCCATAGCAGTTGGACAATCTCCCTTTATGCTATGATTATTGATTACGGAAAAGATGAATTGGCTAAGTTATCTTTGATGAATAGGATAATAATGAATGCTTTAAGAAGGAGTATTGCTGTCCTCCTTCATCTAGTGTCCATTGATAAGTTAGTTGGAATCGGAAACGAAACCTTGTCAACCAATCTGATTTCTGAGGGCTTTAAGTCCCTTAACATCGCACAATTAACAGAAGTTGCTAGTAATCGTTATCCTAAGTATAGTTTTATGATCCGATCACTTAATCCCCACCATCATTGTGAGCTGATGAAACCATTAAAAGACTCAGGTTGGCTTTTCTTGACAAATAGACAGATCTATCTAATTGATCAGCCAGAGCTGGCTTTAAAGCATAAGGATAGCAAAAAAGATCTAAAACTCTTAGATGACGGTAGGTATTATTTTGAAGAGCTGACACATGCTAGTGATTTTAGGGACTATCAAGATGCAGAAGACCTTTATAATCGTCTCTACTTAGACAAGCATTCAAAGAGTAACGTGCAATTTACAGCTTTGCTCTTACAGAAAGCCGTTCAAGGACATTTTATAAAACTTTACCTCTTGAAGGACACAAGCAGTCATCGTGCTGTTGGTTGTTTAGGTATGGTTATCAAGGATGGGATACTAACCGTTCCTGTTTTGGGTTATGATTTGGATTTGCCTCTTTCAGAAGGTCTTTATAGACGCTTATCCATTTTTATTACTCTTTATTGTAAGAAAAAGGGGCTACGTCAGCATTTAAGTGCTGGAGCACCTAACTTTAAGAGATCGCGTGGAGCAACCTCAAGTCTTGAATACATTGCAATTTATTGCAAGCATTTGCCTTTTTACAAGGTGCTGGCTTGGAAAGCTTTAGCTAAAATAAGTAATGGACCTTATGCGAGGTTACTGCTAGACAATGAAATGTAGGTACAAGAATAGGCAATGTGCTCATTACAGAAGTGAAAAGCTTCCTAGAGTCTTATCTGACGAAAGAATGTTAAGCATTATCGGTTTTGCTAGAAATGCGAAAATAGGAAACATTAGTATCAGAAGGGATTCGGTCTGACATGGTTAGTATGGTTTGAAGAAATCACTATGCCGTTGGGATGATGACGTGGCGGGAGATATAAATGGAGAAAAAAGTAATGCCAATATTAAAAATATTAGGCGTAATAATGATTTTATGTTTAACGATTAGTTATGTCAATCATAGACTTAAAACAAAAAGTGAAGAGGAAAGATTCGCTCCACTTGGTACTCAAGTTGAGGTTAATGGGCATAAGCTGAATGTTTATGTAGAAGGTGATGGTGAAAAAACGTTAGTCTTTATGGCGGGTGGTGGGACCTCTTCGCCAATATTAGATTTCAAATCATTATATTCACTTTTATCGGATAACTACACAATTGTGGTTGTTGAAAAAGCGGGCTATGGCTTTAGTGATGATGCGAATGTTTCTAGAGATATTGATACAATTTTAAGTGAAACGCGCCAAGCATTGTCACTTGCAGAGATTACAGGCCCTTTTGTTTTGGTACCGCACTCTATGTCGGGAATAGAGGCCTTGCATTGGGCGCAGGAATATCCGACTGAAGTTGAAGCAATAATTGGCCTTGATATGTCAGTGCTAAAAGCGTATGAAGAAATGACTATAAACAGGCCACTTTTAACATTAATTTCCCTAGCATCGAAAATAGGAATCACTCGATTTATACCAGATGTGGCAGATGGAGCAGCGGTTAAATATGGAACCTTATCCAATAATGAAAAAGAACTATATAGA
>DIXV01000105.1:0-4508 GCA_002436115.1 Streptococcus sp. UBA6071
TAAATGAAATTATCACTCCTAATATGTTAGCTAAATTAGGAAATCATAGTACTGATAAAGAGCTTGCACTGGGTACTTTTACGGGTTTTTTAGGAGACTTGGATAGAAAAAATTTCAAAAAGTTAGTTTTTCCATCTAAACTTGGTCATTACAGATTATTTAATTGGGAAATACTGAATTTTAATTATACATCTCCTCATGGGTATCAGAATGTCCCTAAGTCTATGCTCTTTGGATTTGACAATCTTGAACAAATAGATGCTCCTTGGTATAATAAGGATACTGTAAAAAAAATTTTAAAACCCTACTGGGCGCAGAATGATAAAAAGTACAGATCCTATTTCAACGATACTCATTTATTTATTATCTATGGGTTATCACTTGGTCGCACAGACTTTTGGTGGTGGAATAATATTCTTAAGTCCCTTTTAGAAACAGAAGCTGAACTGATTATTTATAATTTCAATAGTAATAGGGGAAGTAATAAGGAAACTGATAATCAGACTATTGATAGATTTATTGAAATTGCTTCTGATGACAGGGTCGGTGATGATGATATGGCTAAATTACGTGGTAAAATTGCAGTAGTACAGTATGACTCTGATACGAAACTTAATGCGTTTAAATTAACCTGATACTAAAAGATAAGAAAATATGATACAAAATTATTATATTGAAGGAGAAGGTGTTGAAAGTTATTGAATTATTTGCCGGTGCTGGTGGATTAGCATTGGGATTAGAAAGGGCTGGATTTGATTCTCTCGCTTTGATTGAATTTGATAAATCTGCTACTGATACTTTAAAATATAATAGACCAAACTGGAATGTTATTCACGATGATATTGCAAATATTTCCAGTTTGAATTTAGAGAATTATTTCTCTATAAAAAAGAAAGGCTTGGATCTTCTAAGTGGAGGAGCACCTTGTCAATCATTTTCTTATGCTGGGAATCGTTTGGGTCTAGAAGATGCTAGGGGGACATTGTTCTACCATTATGCTGTTTTTTTAGATAAATTGCAGCCTAAAATGTTTCTATTTGAGAATGTTAGAGGGCTTGTAACACATGACAAAGGGAAAACATTTCGGACGATTATGGAGATTTTTGAAGCTGAAGGCTACACTGTAAAATGGAAAGTATTAAATGCTTGGAATTATGGGGTGTCTCAGAAACGTGAGCGGATGATAATGGTAGGAATTAGAAATGATTTGGCTAATAAAGTCAATTTTGAATATCCAGATCCTCATGATTACAAACCCGTTTTAAGAGATGTTATATTAGACTGTCCTCCAAGTGCTGGGACACAGTATTCAGATTATAAAAGAAAACTTTTCGAGCTCGTACCTCCGGGAGGCTATTGGCGTGATATTCCAGAAGATATTGCAAAAGAATACATGAAGTCCACTTGGGAAATGGGAGGCGGTCGTACTGGTATTTTAAGACGAATGAGTCTGGATGAACCATCTTTGACTGTTTTAACCTCTCCAACGCAAAAACAAACCGAACGTTGTCATCCTTTAGAAGCTAGACCTTTCACCATTAGAGAAAATGCACGTATCCAAAGTTTTCCAGATGACTGGGAATTTAAAGGAAGTGTAGGCAATCAATATAAACAGGTTGGAAATGCTGTTCCGGTCAATCTTGCCTATGAAGTAGGTTTAAAAATGAAAGAAAGTTTGGAAATGCTATGAGTTGGGAATTAGATTTTATTAATGAAGAGAATTTTTATACACATGTTCAAGCAACTATCGGAAAATATGGAGAAAAATTACAGTCATTTGATCTTAAACGGTTTAATAAAAACATTGTTGATCCAATCAAATTGATTTTTGATAAATCAGTTTATCGTAGCTCCTGGGATGAAATCATCAGTAACGAAATTTTTCGTCAACGTGATAAGTCAAACAACAATGATATCGGTTATTTCCACCAAACAATTTTCCAATACATAGCTAATTGTCATGTTCCAGATAACGGTCATTCTGGTGGCTGGGATGTGATTTACGAAAATCCTCAAGGTGTCATTCTACCAGACGGTTCAAAAGTGAGCAAGATATATGTGGAAATGAAAAACAAGCATAATACCATGAATTCTGCCTCATCTGGAAAGACATTTATTAAGATGCAAAATCAACTTTTAAAAGATGATGACTGTGCGTGTTTTTTAGTAGAGGCTATTGCAAAATCGTCTCAAAATGTCAAATGGGAACCTAAAGTTGATGGACAGAAAATGGGGCATAAACTGATTAGACGTGTCAGTCTTGATCAATTTTATGCCTTAGTGACAGGTCAACAGGATGCTTTTTATCAAATGTGTATGACCTTACCAAAAGTAATTGAAAAAGCCGTTTCAAAATTAGATACTTCAACAATCCCGAATGATACTGTTTTTGAAGAAATTATTATAGATGCTGAAAAAAAGGAAGCTTATTCTGGCGACATAGCGATTGCAATGGCCATTTACTTATTAGGATTTTCCAGTTACTTGGGATTTGATAATACACTCTCTCAATAATGTTTTTAATTAATCCAAAAAATGGATAAGAACTAGATATTGTTTTCTTGGGACACTGTAGATGGCAAGAAGACAAATTTAGAGACAATCGTAGTAGCCTCTAACGAATAAACTACAGTAAAGTATCAAAAAGAAAAACAGAAATTGTAAGGACAAGAAAATATGTCTAACGTACAAAACATGTCCCTTGAGGACATTATGGGGGAGCGCTTTGGTCGCTACTCCAAATACATTATTCAGGAGCGTGCGCTTCCTGATATTCGTGACGGTTTAAAACCTGTTCAACGCCGCATTCTTTATTCCATGAATAAGGATGGTAATACGTTTGAAAAGGGTTACCGTAAGTCGGCCAAGTCTGTCGGAAATATTATGGGGAATTTCCACCCGCATGGAGATTCGTCTATTTATGATGCCATGGTACGGATGAGTCAGGACTGGAAAAACCGTGAGATTCTTGTCGAAATGCATGGGAATAATGGTTCTATGGATGGTGATCCCCCTGCAGCCATGCGGTATACAGAAGCACGTTTGTCTGAGATAGCCAGCTATCTTTTGACGGATATTGAAAAGGAGACCGTTCCTTTTGCTTGGAACTTTGACGATACAGAAAAAGAACCGACCGTCTTACCAGCAGCTTTTCCTAATTTGCTCGTCAATGGTGCAACAGGGATTTCGGCAGGTTATGCTACGGATATTCCTCCTCATAATTTGGCTGAGGTTATTGATGCGACCATCTACATGATTGATCACCCTTCTGCCAAGGTAGAAAAATTGATGGATTTCCTTCCAGGCCCTGATTTTCCAACGGGAGCTATTGTTCAAGGAGCTTCTGAGATTAAGAAAGCCTATGAAACAGGCAAAGGGCGTGTGGTTGTGCGGTCTCGGACCAGCATAGAATCCCTTAAGGGCGGAAAAAAACAAATTGTGGTTACCGAAATCCCTTATGAGGTCAATAAGGCTGTTCTGGTCAAACGACTAGACGATGTTCGTGTTAGTCAGAAACTCCCTGGAATTGCTGAAGTGCGTGATGAATCTGATCGTGATGGCCTTAGAATCGCTATCGAACTCAAAAAAGACGCTGATGAAGAAACCGTTCTGAACTACCTGTTCAAATACACGGACTTGCAAGTCAATTATAATTTTAATATGGTTGCCATTGATAAGTACAGACCCCGCTTAGTTGGTATCAGAACGATTTTATCCAGTTATATTGCTCACCGTCGAGATATTATTGTCGCCCGTTCTCAGTTTGATAAGAAAAAAGCTGAGCGACGGCTCCACATCGTGGAGGGATTGATTCGGGTTATCTCTATTTTAGATGAGGTCATTGCCCTTATTCGTGCGTCTGAGAACAAATCTGATGCCAAAGAAAATTTGAAAGCTAGCTATGCGTTTTCAGAAGAGCAGGCAGAAGCGATTGTCACCTTGCAACTCTATCGCTTGACCAACACCGATATCGTCACTTTGGAAAATGAAGAAGCTGGCTTGCGTGAACAGATCCAAACATTGGCGGCCATCATCGGAGACGAGCGCACAATGTATAATCTCATGAAGCGTGAACTCCGAGAGGTTAAAAAGCGATTTGCCAATCCACGTCGTTCTGAACTACAGGAGGAAACGCAAGTTATTGCTATTGACACTGCTAGTTTGATTGTTGAGGAAGAAACCTACGTTAGCCTGACTAAGGGAGGCTATGTCAAACGGACGAGTCCACGTTCTTTTTCAGCATCAAGCATAGAAGAATTGGGCAAACGTGACGATGATCAGCTTGTTTTTTGGCAAGCTGCGAAAACGACACAACACCTTTTGATCTTTACTAATTTAGGAAATGTCATCTACCGCCCAATTTATGATTTGGCAGACATACGGTGGAAGGAAATTGGGGAACACCTGTCTCAAACCATTACCAATTTTGCTACCGATGAAGAAGTTCTCTATGCAGAAGTTGTGGATGGATTTGGGCAGGAAACGTATTTTGCGCTGACCCAATTGGT
>DIXV01000105.1:4703-5927 GCA_002436115.1 Streptococcus sp. UBA6071
CTGACCCAATTGGGGCAGATCAAACGGTTTGAACGTCAAGAATTTACCCCTTGGAGAACTTACCGTACCAAGGCCATTAAATTTGCCAAGTTAAAAAATGAGGAAGATGCGGTTATCGCTATTTCTCCTATTCAACTAGATGATGTGCTTTTGCTGACCAGAAAAGGCTACGCGCTGCGATTCAACATCGAGGAAGTACCAGTGGTAGGAGCCAAGGCGGCTGGAGTTAAAGCCATTAACTTGAAATCAGATGACCACCTCTTAACGGCATTTATTGCCAATGCGTCAAGTTTCTATCTTTTGACACATCGTGGTAGTTTAAAACGTGTGGCAACAGCAGATATTCCTCTGACGAGCCGTGCTAATAGAGGGGTGCAAGTCTTAAGGGAGCTCAAAGCAAAACCTCACCGTGTTTTCGCTGCAGGCAATGTTTGGGCAGAAGAAGAGACTGCTATTGACTTTTTCACAACCGCATCTAAAGAGCCTGTCAATCAGGTCTTGCAGGTCATTTCTACGACTGGGCAAGTGACTGAAGTTCCACTTGTAAGCCTGAATCTGTCTGAGAGAACAAGTAATGGTTCTTTTGTATCGGATAAGATTTCAGAAGAGGGTGTCCAGTCTGCACACTTAAGAGAATAAAGCAAAGAGAGGATTGGATTTGCCTTTTCAATCCTTTTCTCCTTTTAAGGAGTTAAGGCATTTTTTAGATAGAGTTTTCTGAAAATTTAAAAAATAACTTGCAAATCTATAAGAATGGTGTAAAATAGATAAAAAGAATGAATGGAGATAGGCTATGACAACAACTATTGATTGGGATAATCTTGGATTTGAGTACAGAAAATTGCCCTTTCGCTATATTTCTTATTACAAAGAAGGTCAGTGGGAAGAGGGGCAATTAACCGAGGATGCCAGCTTGCATCTGTCAGAGAGTTCACCAGCTCTTCATTATGGGCAACAAGCTTTTGAAGGATTGAAAGCTTATCGAACAAAAGAGGGGACTATTCAGCTCTTCCGACCAGACAAAAATGCGGAGCGGTTGCAAAAAACTGCAGATCGTCTGCTCATGCCGCAAGTACCGACAGATATGTTTGTTGAAGCTTGCCAGTCAGTCGTCAAGGCGAATGCTGACTTTGTCCCTCCTTACGGGACAGGAGGCACCTTTTTTTCCCTCCTTTTTTTTTTTTGCCCCCTTTTTTTTTCCAAAAAAAAAATTTTTTTAATTTT
>DIXV01000060.1:0-2901 GCA_002436115.1 Streptococcus sp. UBA6071
TTGTTGAGCATGATAAGGCTTTTACGGATGTAGTTGCAGGTTGGTTTATAAATTTGTAACGGTTATATGTAAAAAATGAGAATATGCTGAGGTATACTTGATGATATGTCAATTATTAAAAGTGTCAAACGCAAAGACGAAGAGCCGATAACCAAGGAGAGAATAAATCTCGTGGTTATCGGCTCTATTTTTTTATTCTTTTGACTGGCTCTTTAGCGCGACGTTCACAGTTACCTGCTGGCTCCGTTGACCGTTCATCGCAATTGTAGAGCATGCGGATAAGGTATTCTATCTCGGTAGCCTTGCGGGGCTTGTCGGGATAGACGATTATAGTCTAATGAATTGCTAATGTCTGAATTAGCTTATATAACACGTTGAAACTTGGTCTTTTTACTCATTTTCAATGCGATACATGTATCTCTCGGATATATCGATTTTAGCAGCCAGTCCCTCTATCCTTATATCAGCTTTCTCATAAGCTGGCAGGTGTTACAGTTACAATTGAATTTGGGTATAGGTGCTATTGAAAGAGTCGAGAATAGTTTGCGAGGCTTGATCATAAGGAACAGAGCTCTCAAGCCTTCCTTTGACAATAACACGATTGGTTGCAGCAGCATCACCACAAGTAACTAAAGTGATTTCGCTGACCCCTTCTGTATCTTCTATTAAGTCCACACGGTCAGGAGTTACGGTTTCCACCGTACTTAAGATATAGGTATAAACAGTTGTCTTATCGGTTACATAAATCTTCATCCCTTCTTTCCCTTTTCCCAAAGGAGAAAAAAGCATACCACTTGCACCAGTAATCCCAAACACATGGTGGCTAGCTAAGGCATAATTCCCCTGCCCCATAACTTGAGTTTCCTTCATCGTGCCCGCACCATAGTAGAGAGCTGTATTACTCAGCCCTTTGAAAATAGGAAGATTGAGGTCAAGTTCTGGAATGGCAATGCCACCAATAACTGGCAATTGTTGAGCCTTCCATTGAGCGGCTAAAACCGCCTCTGTTGATAAAGATTCGACTTGATCAAAATCAAAGGTAGCATCTAGGGATTTGTTTTTTTCAATCTCTTCGCTACTGATGTTTTCGACCCGGTACTGGTTGGTTCGCCAGGCCATAATAGAGTTACGAATGGAAGAGTTAAAAATCAAGAGCAAAGCAAGGAAAAAGAGTAGAAAGGCTAGGATATTGTAAAGACGGCGCTTACGACCAGCTTTCTTTCTTATTCCTTTTATATCTTTGGTTTGTTTAGGGTTACTTCGTCTCATTGTTTATCCTTTTCTAAGCTTTGTCATCCTCAATGATAGCTTGAAGATCCTCCGTCTCCGCTACATCAACGAGGGTAAAGGTTACAATTTTAGCGGTCGGGTCTAAACGCATGACCTTAACACCTTGAGTTGAACGACCGGTTTGTGAAATATTGGAAACATTTGTTCGAATAATGACACCTGTATCGGTAATAACCATGATGTCCTCTTGACCACTAACAGTCAATAAGCCAGCCATAGCTCCGTTTTTTTCTGTGATATTTGCGGTCTTAATCCCCTTACCACCACGACCTTTAGTTGGGTAGTCACTAGCAAGGGTTCGCTTCCCATACCCTTTTTCAGTAATGATAAGAACTTCTTGGTCATTGGTGACGGTAGTTGCTCCGACAACAATATCTCCCTCACGTAGCTTGAGTCCACGGACACCTGTGGCAAAACGCCCCATGTTACGGACACTTCCTGACTTAAAGCGGACCGAATAGCCCAGTTTGGTGCCAATGATAACATCGCTATCCTCATTCGTCAAAAAGACGTTAATCAGTTCATCATCATCCTTGAGGTTGAGCGCTCTGAGACCATTTTGGCGAATATTGCTAAAGGCTGCAACATCCGTTCGTTTGACCACACCTTGACGGGTTGTGAAAAAGAGATGAGCGTCCTCGACATCACTAGCTTTGACAGTGATCATAGTTTGGATACTTTCTTCCTCTTCTAATTTAAGTAAGTTAACGATGGGCAACCCCTTAGCTGTACGCCCATACTCGGGAATTTCGTATCCTTTAAGACGGTAGACCCGTCCCTTATTAGTGAAAAAGAGTAACTGATCATGGGTGCTGGTAGAAACCAATTCACGAACAAAGTCATCCTCTTTGACACCTGTTCCTTGAACACCACGACCTCCACGCTTTTGGGCGGTAAATTCATCCTGAGATAGACGCTTGATGTATCCCTTATTTGATAAGGTAATGAGAACATCTGTCTCTTCAATCAGATCTTCATCTTCAAGGGACAAAATTTCGCCTACCATTAACTCCGTTCGGCGTTTATCGGCGTATTTCCGTTTGATATCGTCTAATTCTTCTCTGATAATCATCAGAATACGTTCTGGTTTTGCCAAAATATCTGCTAAATCAGCAATCAGAGCAATCAGGTCATTGTATTCTGATTGAATCTTGTCACGTTCCAATCCAGTCAAGCGACGTAGTCGCATGTCAAGAATGGCTTGGCTTTGTCGTTCTGAAAGCTTAAAGCGACTCATTAACTCTGCTTGTGCTTGTGCATCTGTCTCAGAATTGCGGATGACACGTATAACCTCATCAATGTGGTCTAGTGCAACCAACAGACCTTCTAAGATATGTGCACGTGCTTCAGCTTTTTCTTTATCAAAGCGTGTCCGACGTTCAACGACTTCTTTCTGATGCTTGATATAGGCATCTAGAATCTGTCGAACCGATAAAATCTTAGGGACACCATCTTCGATAGCCAGCATATTGAACCCAAAATTGGTTTGAAGACTGGTCATCTTAAAAAGATTGTTCAGGATAACACTAGCAGAAGCATCCCGACGCACTTCGACAACAAACCGAACACCTTCTCGGTTAGATTCGTCTCGAACAGCTGTGATGCCTTCAG
>DIXV01000060.1:3046-5092 GCA_002436115.1 Streptococcus sp. UBA6071
CCTTCAATTCTCTTTTCTTGAGCTAGGCGCACAATGTGTTCATGAACTTTGGTCTTATTGACCATATAAGGAAACTCTGTGACGACAATCCGCTCACGTCCATTCTTCATTTCCTCAATCTCTGTTCGCGCTCGAAGGACGATAGAGCCTTTTCCAGTTTCATAGGCCTTATGAATACCAGATTTCCCCATAACAAGAGCACCTGTTGGGAAATCGGGACCAGGCAACACCTCCATGATGTCACGCGTGGTTACTTCTGGATTGTCCATAACCAGCTTGACGGCATCAATTGTCTCACCCAAGTTATGAGGTGGGATATTGGTTGCCATACCAACAGCGATTCCAGTTGCCCCGTTAACCAAAAGATTTGGAAAACGTGCAGGCAACACCAAAGGTTCCCGTTCGCTGGCATCGTAATTATCTTGGAAATTTACGGTGTTTTTATTGATATCACGTAGCATTTCAAGAGCAATCTTACTCATCCGTGCTTCGGTATAACGCTGAGCGGCTGCTCCGTCTCCATCCATGGAACCAAAGTTACCGTGCCCATCTACCAACATGTGGCGATAAGACCACCATTGTGCCATCCTAACCATAGCTTCATAAATAGAACTGTCACCATGTGGATGGTATTTACCCATAACATCCCCTGTGATACGAGCAGATTTCTTATGGGGTTTGTCAGGCGTAACACCCAGTTCGTTCATCCCATAAAGAATCCGACGATGCACAGGTTTTAAACCATCACGTACATCTGGAAGAGCTCTTGCCACGATAACAGACATAGCATAATCAATAAAACTTGTTTTCATTTCACTGATTAGTTTAATATCTACTAAATTTCTATCCTGCATTAAAAAATGCCTCTTTTCTAGCTTTACAATTACTTAACATTATACCATATTTTCCCAAAAAAATCTGTGTCTCTACCTGATTCAGTTCCATTTTATTGACCCTTTCTTAATGACAAATGCTGAAAAAAGTGCTAAAATAGGAATTGAAATCGGGCTTGCCCCAAAAAAATTAAGGAGACGTTTCACAAATGATTGAAACAAAACAACATAAAAAGGTTATCCTCGTTGGCGATGGAGCTGTTGGTTCATCTTATGCTTTTGCACTTGTTACCCAAGGAATTGCTCAAGAGCTTGGTATTGTTGATATTTTCAAGGAGAAAACTCAAGGTGATGCTGAAGATTTGAGCCATGCTCTTGCTTTTACTTCACCAAAGAAGATCTACTCCGCTGAATATTCGGATGCCCACGATGCTGACCTTGTTGTCCTAACAGCTGGTGCACCTCAAAAACCAGGCGAAACACGTCTTGATCTTGTTGAAAAAAATCTTCGTATCAATAAAGATGTGGTTACTCAAATTGTAGACTCCGGCTTTAAGGGGATTTTCCTTGTTGCTGCTAACCCTGTTGATGTATTGACTTACTCCACTTGGAAATTCTCAGGTTTCCCTAAAGAACGTGTTATCGGTTCAGGAACATCATTAGATACCGCTCGTTTCCGTCAAGCTTTGGCTGAAAAAATTGGAATTGATGCCCGTTCCGTTCACGCCTACATCATGGGAGAACACGGCGATTCTGAATTTGCAGTTTGGTCACACGCCAACGTTGCTGGGGTAAAATTAGAACAGTGGTTACAAGATAACCGTGATGTTGACCCTCAAGGTCTGGTTGATCTCTTTGTTTCTGTTCGTGATGCTGCCTATTCTATTATCAACAAAAAAGGCGCTACTTTCTATGGTATTGCCGTAGCACTTGCTCGGATTACTAAGGCTATCCTAGACGATGAAAATGCTGTTCTTCCACTCTCCGTTTTCCAATCAGGTCAATACCAAGGGGTTGAAGATGTCTTTATCGGTCAACCTGCTATTGTTGGTGCTCATGGTATTGTTCGTCCAGTCAACATCCCATTGAGCGATGCTGAGTTGCAAAAAATGCAAGCTTCTGCTAAACAATTGAAAGAAATCATTGACGAAGCCTTCACTAACGAAGAATTCGCTTCTGCTTCACGCAACTAATAGTCAAAGCACTTGCTTAA
>DIXV01000090.1:0-1963 GCA_002436115.1 Streptococcus sp. UBA6071
CCATTATCAAGCAACATGCCAGAGTGGGCAGAATCATGATTTCGCCAAACCGTTATGCCATACTGATCAAGCAAGGCCTTCTTTTCTAAAAAGGTTGCAATTTGATTTTCTAGCAACCAGTCTTGATGGTCTCCGTGATTCCAAAATAAGGCCTCATGGCAAACAATGAGATTTGCTCCCAAGGCATGGGCTTTTTTAATCACATCAACGCTGGCCCAAATCGTTGTCACAATACCTGAACACTCGAGATCTGTCTGACCATAAAGTACTTGATCCCTCGTTTTTAATGGATCGATCTCATCTCCACCCTTATAAAAGGATTTTATGCTTTTTATCGTATCTGCTATTCTCATGCTCTCTCACCCATTCTCATAAACATCATTATAAGAAAACCACTGACCAACGAAACAGTAACGGTTATTCCTAAGGCTACATAATTGAAAGTCGGTCCACCTAGAAAGGCGGCTAAACCATAAATACCATTTGAGGTATTAAGAACATAGGCTGTCAGGGACATAAAACCAGCGATCAATCCTGTAAGGGTTCCACTCATAATTCCTGCCAATAAAGGAGTCTTATAAGGAATAAACAAACCATAGAGCATCGGTTCTCCCACACCGCCTAATAACCAAGTTGTTAAATAGCCAAGAGCCAGTGACCGTTCTTTTCGGTCTTTAATTTTGACAATACATGCCAAAGCAACACCCGCTCCTGACCAACTTGCACATAAAATACCTGGGAGGAGAAAATTATCATACCCTAATGTCGGAAACGTTACAAATAGATAAGCAAACAAAACCGGATGCATACCTGTCAACACTAAAAGGGTAAAGATGCCTCCAATCAAGGCAATAGCAAGAGGGCCAGCAAGTTGATTCAAGGTAATAATACCTTGCCCAATGTAAATTCCCAAATAGCCACCCAGTGGCGCTAACACAGATAAAGTGAGGGGTAACATGACGAGAATTGTTGCAAAGGGTACTACAAATACAGATAGTATTTCTGGAACATGTTTTTTAAAAAAGTCATGAACATATTTCAATAACCATACCACTAAAACCATCGGAAGAACGGTGCTGGAGTAATTTTGGGCAAGCGTTGGTATCCCATAGACACTAAATGCCGCCCTATCAGTTGCCATTTGAACAAAGGTAGGATGAAGTAACGTCGCTCCTAAAAACAAGGCAAGGGGAACACTGGTGTTTATCTTTTGGGCAGCCGTATAGCCGATAAACACAGGAAAAAAGTAAAATCCTGCATCGCCTACAAAAGTAAACAAGGTGTATAAATCACTTTTTTCAGACAAAACATTTAATAAGGAGGGACCTAAGATGGCAACTATTGTTTTAAACAAGGATGCTGTCAGCATTATTGGAATTAAAGGCGTTAAACTTCCTGAAAGGTAATTCAAAATATGACTTCCAATTTTCTTTAATGTCAACTTCTTTTTTGGTTTATCTAAAAGTTCATCAAGGCCTTTTTCGATGGTAAGTCCTGTTAAATTAGCAAATTCGAGGTAGACTTTAGCAACATTTTGCCCAATAACAATTTGGTATTGCCCACCAGACTCAACAACAGCAAGCACTCCTGGAATACGAGTTAGTTCCTCTTTCTTAGGGATTGAGCTATCTTTCAAATTCAGTCGTAAGCGTGTCATACAATGAGCTGCGCTAATCACATTTTCCTTGTTGCCAACAGCAGCAAGCACTTTTTCTGCGATAATTTTATTATTATCCGCCATGAGGTTCTCCATTCTTTTCATATTACCTGGTGATCGAAATCCACAGGCATCGTGCCATCAGATTGCATCAATTTCATACTTTCATGGATACGGTCTATGATGGCTCACGGACTCAGAGTAGATAGTCCGTCAACTGTTCCTGATGCATTGCAATAGAGGAAAGACTCTGCATGGCGATTCTACCAAACTGACAGCTTAGTCAGCAGGCTTCCTCTAGCTTTC
>DIXV01000090.1:2116-6205 GCA_002436115.1 Streptococcus sp. UBA6071
CTTAGTAAGCAGGCTTCCTCTAGCTTTCATCCCAATTCCCACGACTAACTACCCTCATAACATTAGGGGCAAACACAATTTACCCTATAAAAAACTCTTCAAAGACATACCTCACCCCTTTACTTAGATGTTTGGTGATGCCCCTGAAGAGTTACAATCCGTTTATTTATTATCTCTAATATAAGCTATCTCACATAATTTGTCAATAGTTTAGGAAAGCATTTTTATGCTTTGTCTATCAGCTTTTTACGTCTTTCTTCTAACAGTCTTTCTAAAATATCACCTATATCACCCACTAACTGGGTGGTTTGCTGGCTAACCTCCTCTGGATAGGGAAAGAGCATCTTATTTAGACTGATTAATTTCGCATGCTCATTGGCCACTGTCAGTCGCAAAAAAGGATATTTAATAATATCAGGTGTATTCATGCCCACTCCCAGTTCCAAATAAACAATCCTTTTCCCAATATGTTTTTCCAAGAAATCACTATAGGCTTTCTTAGCTTTTTCCCAACCACTATCCTCAACAAAACGATTATCCGAACGCAGATTCATGGTCATCATCGCACCGCATTTAGGGCAATAGGGGATTGAGTTGTTTGGAACTTGCCTAGCAAGTTGCTCTTCTACCATTTTCTTAACACATTTTTCGTTATCGTATGTCGTTTTATGGCAGGGAACCGAACATTGAAAAAGGCCGTAATCTCCTTGAGTATAAAAGAGCCTTTGCTTGTCAAAACCAGCCTTTTGGATTTGGTGATCAACATTAGTGCTAAGGATAAAATAGTTTTTTTCCGTAATCAGCTTAAGCAAATCAAGATAAGGCTTCCCAATTGGAGCAGCGAAACGATTGTAGTAAATCTGACGGCTCCACCAAGCCCAATGCTCTCTCGGGCTTTCAAAAGGGTAGAAACCCCCAGAATACATATCCTCAATGCCATATATTTCATGAAAATCGGAAAAATAGGTATTAAACCGCTCCCCTGAATACGTCAAACCAGCTGACTCTGACATCCCAGCACCGATTCCTACTAGGATTGCTTCTGCTTCCTGCAAAGCCTGATAGCTAATCGCTAACTCCTTTGAGTAATCTTTTGTAGAGTCTGTCGTCTTCTTCCTTAAAAACATTGAATACCACCTTCATTTGACTTTCTGTTTCTTTCAAAAAATGCTGAACGGTTGATATGGCGATTTGAGCTGCTTCCTTATAGGGAAAATGAAATTCTCCTGTCGAAATACAGCAAAAAGCAAGGCTATTCAGCTGATGTTCTTGAGCAATTTGCAGGCACGAGAGGTAAGAAGACATCAACTGCTTGACTTCTTTTTCCGTCAGCTGATCCCTTACAACAGGCCCTACCGTATGGATCACGTATTGACTCGGCAAATTGTAGGCAGGACTTATTTTGGCCTGTCCGGTTTTCTCCAAATGGCCCTGTGCCTTCATTAGCTCATAACACTTCTGACGCAGTTGAACCCCTGAAAACGTGTGAATGGCATTGTCAATGCACGCATGGTTAGGGGAAAAACAACCTAACAACTGACTGTTAGCAGCGTTGACAATCGCATCCGCCTTGAGAGTTGTGATATCCCCACGCCATAGATAGATGTGTTCTTGAAGAGCTTCCAAATCTTCGCAATCTGTTATTCCTTTTTGCAATAATTCCGTTTGTAGGTAACGGTCTTGAACAGCTAGGAATTCCTCTGAAACGGGGTGAACCTCTCTGACATTTAAAAGGGCTCTGAGGAGCTCTTTTTGCATCTTCTCCCCCTTTGGTATCTTTATCTCAGTATACTCCGATCGTTCTGCCAATAGATACTTTATTAAATACAGGCGTCTCTCTTCCTGTGACATCTCATCCCCCTTATCAACTGGACTGGGTTTCTTAAAAACCGTTCACTTCATTATAAGCTCTCTTTTATAAAAATAAAAGTAGGCACCTATAGGAAACTATGTTCCCTTTTGCCTATCTTTCTATAATCCTCTTGGATAACACTCAGACAAAAACTGTTTCATTTAGAAATCGTCCTGCTATCATCCCAAACAAGTGCCCTTCTAAACAAAAGACGAACACCTCTCAATCGGACCGAATCCAAAAATGTGACGTGTTCGTCTCTTCTCTATTAGTTAGTGGCCCAGACTTTAACCTAGACCCTATTGGGGAAAGGAACTCTCTGTCTTTAAAAGCAAGAGCTTCCTGACTGTTGAGTTGTCTCCCACCACAGATGACAAAGACCTCAGATAGTAAGGGGAGTTATTTCCGCCTTACTTTACAGTCTACAGGTCTCTTCCATTGCTGGCAATAACGTCTTTATACCAGTCAAATGATTTCTTTTTGGAACGTTTAAGTGTCCCATTCCCATCGTTGTCTCGATCAACATAGATAAAACCGTAACGTTTTTTCATTTCACCTGTTCCTGCTGATACCAAATCAATACAACCCCAAGTTGTGTAGCCCATAAGTTCGACACCATCGGTATTAATGGCATCCCTCATGGCTTCGATATGAACACGAAGATAGTCAATACGGTAATCATCTTCTACATAGCCATTTTCATCAGGTTTATCAACCGCACCGAGACCATTTTCCACAATAAACATTGGTTTTTGGTAGCGATCCCAGATGGCATTTAAGGTGATGCGAAGCCCAAGTGGATCAATCTGCCAGCCCCACTCAGATGCATCCAGATAAGGGTTTTTAATTGAGGCAAAAATATTACCAGCTGTCTGTTCGTTGACCTTTGGATCTCCTGATGCCACACGGCTTGAATAGTAGGAGAAGGAAATAAAGTCCACCGTGTGCTCTTTCAACAATTTCAAGTCTTCTGCTGTCATTTCGACAGCCACACCTAGTCTATCCATATGTTTTTTGGCATAATTGGGGTATTCCCCACGCGCCTGTACATCAATGAAAAAATAATTCTCCCGATCGTCTTCCATTGCTCGCCAAACATCACGAGGGTGACAGGTATGTGGATAGTATTGACCCGCTGCCAACATACAGCCGACTTTGTTTTCAGGATCAATGTCATGCGCAAGTTTTGTAGCAATAGCCGATGCCACCAACTCATGATGGGCAGCTTGGAATTTTATCTGGTCTTCATTTTCACCCTCTTCAAAACAGAGGCCTGCTCCCATGAAAGGAGCATGAAGAATCATATTGATCTCATTGAAGGTCAACCAATACTTAACCAACCCTTTAAAGCGTGTAAACAAGGCACGGCAAAGTCGTTCGTAGAAGATTAACATCTTACGATTACGCCACCCTCCATACTCTTCAATCAAGTGCATCGGGCAATCAAAATGTGTAATGGTTACCAATGGTTCGATCCCATGTTTATGGCACTCTTTGAAAAGATCTTCATAGAACTGGAGACCTTTTTCATTTGGTTCCAATTCATCCCCTTTTGGAAAAATCCGTGTCCATCCAATAGAAAGACGATAGGTTTTAAAGCCCATTTCACCAAAAAGAGCAATATCTTCCTTGAAGCGGTGGTACATGTCAATAGACTCTTTTGCTGGGTAAAAATAGCCGTCTTCAAAATCAAACATCTTTTTCTTACCTGTGATGATTGGAAGGCGATCCTCACCAATCGGTACCACATCAACATTAGCTAAGCCACGTCCATCCAAATTATAGGCTCCCTCACACTGGTTAGCTGCTGTGGCACCGCCCCATAGAAAGCCCTCTGGAAATGCTTGTTGTTTTGTCATTTGAGTCTCCTTTGTTTTGTGATTGCTTCTTTCATTATAGCAATTTCTGAAAACACTTTCTGCTACCATTATATGAAAAGCTGATACTATCATCTGATTATGCAGTGTTTAGCAAATCTTCAATAATGCTTAAGACTCCCTCTTCATCATTTGATGGAGCTATCTTTTGAGCGATTGCTTTAAGGTCTGGACTAGCATTTGACATGGCATAGGAGTGCTGAGCAAACGCAAGCATCTCTATGTCGTTTCCTCCATCACCAAAGGCAACCAAATCATGGCTAGCCAGTCCCCAACGCTTCAGCAAGTAAGCCATAGCTGTTCCCTTGTTCACCCCTTTTGCAATGACCACTACTGACTGCCTGCACATGATGACCAAGA
>DIXV01000075.1:0-2685 GCA_002436115.1 Streptococcus sp. UBA6071
ACCACTTTTTTCTTTTTTTTTTTTGTTTTTTAATTTTACGTTTTCGTAAAGCATGGGCGAGTAGACCTGCCATTGAGAGAAGTCCTAGACCATAGGCGGTATAGTTCGACTGGTTTTCACCGGTTTCTGGGAGGCTTCCTAGGTCTTTGTCGTAACTGCGACTCCTAGTTGAGCTGACCTGCTGAGCTTTCACTAACGTTCCAAGGGAGCTAACCTGGGTTCCAAGGGAACTAACCTGAACGGCTTGTCTAGCGGTAGTTGTCTGTTCAGGATCAGTGGTTGGTGATGTTGGGTTGGCAACAAACGGATCAGTGCCGTTGAGAAGTTCTTGATCGTCGGTAATGCCGTCTCCATCGCTATCGAGAGTCTTATCAATAGGAATGGTTCGGTTGTAGCTGACAATGCTTTCATAGGCTGACAGATTAGTGAGGCTGGCAAGGTAATTGGCAAAGACACTCTCTAACGAAGGTCCTTCTTCACGGCTACCTCCTAACATCGTATAGCCATCACCACCGGCTGCCAGAAAGTCGTTGGTGGCTAAAAAGTAGGTTCTATTGCTGTCAAGAGCTTGATAGGTCTGTGTATTACGGTCTAATATCTCAACTCGCAGAACACGGCTACCTGATGGGGCCGTTGGGTCGAAATAGACACGAACACCAGAAGTATGTAGAAATCCGCCTGATGCGGCTAGAAGAGGGAGATTTTTCTCATCTAGAACAGGGTTTCCATCAGTGCCTATCTGTGTCGCAGCACTAAGCGATGTCTCAAACATTGAAAGGATTTGGCTACCTGACACCTCAATCTGGGAGATGATATTCCCAAAAGGAAGAACGGCAATAATATCTCCACGGGTAATCGGTTGGTCTTTTAAAATAGTCGCTCGAATCCCACCACCATTTGTAACGGCTAGATCAGTAGGGTTACTAAAGCCCGTTTGACCATAGGTGTAGAGAGCGTCTGCAATGGCGTTTCCTAAGTTCGTTTCGCGCACGCGAACATTCTCACGTGTTCCATCTAGTGTCACTGTATTGTCATTAACAACCACGGTGGCATTTTCAGCTGCGAAGTTGGCTTTAGCGTCTTCAACGATAGCTGAAACATCCGCATTCGGAATGGTGTTGGTAGTGCTTCTTGCTGAAATGACCCCAGCGTCAACACTTCCGTCACTGTTGATGGTGATTTTTCCTAGATTATTGAGGTAGTTACCAGTTTGGTTGTAGGTGACATTATTGCCAAAGGTCGCTGAGTAAAGTGTGTGGGAATGCCCGTCGATGACAATAACAGTCTTTCCAGTCAGAAGGTCGTAATCTGCCAAAGCCTGTGCCAAGGTATCGCCTCGCCATTCACTTGGTGTGCTGGCATCAACTCCTAGGTGGGCTAAAATGATGTATTTATCATAAGAAGCGCCAGTAGCTCGAGCGGTTGCTTCGGTTTGCTCGATGACTTTCTTGACTTCGCTAATAGGGTCAAGGAATGAGACGCCGATGACATTGTTTGGGTGTGTTTTAGTGGAGGTTTCAGGTGTTGTGACACCAATGACCACAACTTCATCACCTATAATGGTGGTATCTTTATCGATGATTGTGGAGGCTTCAAAGAGACGAGCGCCATTGACATAGGTATTAGCAGAAAGCAGGGGAAAGTTTAGTTTTTGCTTATAAGCAGTGACTTGATCTAGGCCAAAATCAAATTCATGGTTACCAACCGCCATCGCATCATAGCCGACAGAGTTCATGAGTGTAGCCATGTCATCTCCTTGACTAGCGTTAGAGATGGGCAATCCTTGGAAGGCATCACCAGCGTCTAGTACCAAAGTGGTTTGGTTAGCCTTGTTGCGTTCTTCCTCAACAAGACTTGCAACCTTAGCCATGCCGATAACAGTCGTTCCGTTATTGTTTGTTTCCTCGGCCATTCGACCATGGATATCATTGGTATGAAGGATAACTGTGCTTGTAGGTGTAGCAGTTGTCGTGGATCGTGTAGTAGGTTCAGCACTTGCAGGTGATGTTTCAGAAGTGGTTTTTGTTTCTGAAGATTCAAGATGCGTTGTAGGTTCAGCGCTTGCTGTGCCTGCAGAAGAGCCATCAGCATTTTGTGTGCTAAGAGAGGTACTAGCTTCGGAGGTACTAGTGGCTTGATTGCCCCCTGTGCCTTCTTCTGCTTGAACGGTCTGGGCGTTGGTTTGACTTATCTCTGAGACTTCTTCTGCTTGAACAGTCTGGGCATTAGCTTGGAGGAAAGCTGTTAAGACCAGTGCAGATGATATGGTCAGGAAAGTTTGTTTTTTCATGAAAGTTCCCCTTTAAATATGATATTTCTATTATATCGAATTATCGGCATTTTTTCAGTAGTTTTTGAAAAATGTCTTGACCTTCTCTGCTCAATTGTGTCAAAATATACATAAAAGCTTGTTGGAGAATGAGAGAACTTAGATAAATCTTCGGTAAGCTCTTTAAAAATTGAGCTGAATAAGGTATAATAAGGACATTGAATAACGAATGTCTGAGGTAAATTATGGGATATACAGTAGCAGTTGTTGGTGCCACAGGTGCCGTTGGAACATCTATGATTGACATGTTGGAAGTCTCAAGTCTTCCCATTGACAAGGTGCGGTTTTTAGCCTCTGCCCGATCGGCAGGAAAGACCTTGTCTTATAAGGGAGAAGAAATTGTCATTGAAGAGACG
>DIXV01000075.1:2909-4789 GCA_002436115.1 Streptococcus sp. UBA6071
GAAATTGTTATTGAAGAGACGACAGCGGACGCTTTTGAAGGCGTGGATATCGCCCTCTTTTCAGCAGGAGGCTCTACCTCTGCTAAGTTTGCCCCCTACGCAGTCAAGGCTGGTGCAGTGGTAGTGGATAATACCTCCTATTTCCGTATGAATCCTGATGTTCCCTTGGTTGTTCCTGAGGTCAATGGCCATGCCATGAGCAAGCATAAAGGGATTATTGCCTGCCCTAACTGTTCAACTATCCAGATGATGGTAGCCTTAGAGCCCATCCGCCAGAAGTGGGGGCTAGACCGAATCATTGTTTCGACTTATCAGGCGGTGTCGGGCGCAGGTCAATCAGCTATTTTTGAAACAGAAAATCAGTACCGCCAAGTCTTGAATGAGGGGGTAAATCCTAAGGAAGTCACCGCTGATATTTTACCGTCAGCTGGCGATAAGAAGCATTACCCTATTGCCTTTAATGCCTTAGCCCAGATTGATGTCTTTACCGATAACGATTACACCTACGAAGAGATGAAGATGACCAATGAGACCAAGAAGATTATGGAAGATGACGCCATTGCTGTTTCAGCGACCTGTGTCCGTATTCCCGTCCTATCGGCTCACTCAGAGTCTGTCTACATCGAAACCAAAGAAATCGCTCCGATTTCAGAAGTCAAGGCAGCTATTTCGACTTTTCCAGGTGCTGTTTTAGAAGACGATGTTGCCCATCAGATTTATCCACAAGCGGTCAAAGCCGTTGGGAAAAAAGAAACCTTTGTAGGCCGTATTCGCAAGGACTTAGATAAGGAAAACGGTATCCACATGTGGGTCGTTTCAGATAATTTACTTAAAGGTGCTGCTTGGAACTCTGTTCAAATCGCTGAGGAACTGCATCGTCGTGACCTGGTGAGACCCACAGAAACGGTCGTTTTTGACCTTACTTAGGAACTTGTCAGCACCTAGCTGGCTGGCTGTAGCGATTAGGTTACTAGTAAACTTATGGGCAGGCGGAGTCGGATGCCAAGCTCCATCGTTAAACTGTCTTAAGTGACGAGGACTTTTAGGGACGGTCACATCCTTGTCCAAGAGCACTCTCATATTACATTCAATTGCATTCGAGCTAAAATCCTAATGGAAAAGACAGATTTCCTCTTGTCGTTTAGATGAGCTGTCGCTTTCTTATTAGCATAGGGATTTTATAAGGCTCTCATATTTTAGTTAAGGAGAAAGCTATGTCTAATGAACAACTTAAAAATGCACGTATCATTACTGCTTTAGTCACCCCTTTTAAGGAAGATGGCGAGATTAATTTTGAGGTTTTGCCTTCTTTAATTGAGTACCTACTTGCTCACCACACAGAAGGGATTCTTCTAGCAGGGACAACTGGGGAAAGTCCGACCCTAACGCATGATGAGGAACTGGCCCTCTTTGCAGCTGTCCAAAAGATTGTTGCAGGGCGTGTCCCTTTGATAGCTGGTATCGGAACAAACGATACCCGTGACTCTGTTATTTTTGCCAAAGAAGTTGCCGAATTTGGTGGCTTTGCAGCTGGATTGGCTATTGTTCCTTACTATAACAAACCGTCACAAGAAGGTCTTTATCAGCATTTTAAAGCCATAGCAGAAGCCAGTACTCTTCCTATCATTATCTATAATATTCCAGGTCGGGTTATTACGACACTTGAGCCTGAAACCTTGATCCGTCTGGCACACTTACCCAACATCATCGGTGTGAAGGAATGTACCAACCTAGAGAATTTAGCGGAAATTATCGAGCGTAAACCAGATGATTTCTTGGTCTTTTCTGGTGAGGATGGCGATGCTTTCCATGCCATGACCCTAGGGGCAGATGGCCTCATCAGTGTCGCTTCTCATACCAACGGAGATGATATCCATGAG
>DIXV01000075.1:4954-8161 GCA_002436115.1 Streptococcus sp. UBA6071
TCGCTTCTCATACCAACGGGGATGATATCCATGAGATGTTCCAAGCAATTGAAAATAGTGACATTAAAAAAGCTGCTAAACTCCAGCGGCAGTTTCTCCCGAAAGTGTCAGCCCTCTTCTCCGTTCCGAGTCCAGCTCCTATTAAAGCCGTGCTAAATCATCGTGGACTTGAAGTTGGCCCTCTTCGCCTCCCCTTGGTTGCATGTCGCCCAGAAGAAGCTGAACGAATCATCACAGTTGTTGAAGGAAAGGGCTAATTGGGCTTTTGACAAAAGCCAATTTAAAGAGCCTTCAGCCTCTTGCTTGGAGGGGCTAAAGAGAGGAGTAGAAATCTTCTGCTTTTCGTCATTGTCCGATGTGGTTTATGGAAAAAGAAACCCTCTGTTGGGATACCTCACTAGGTCACGAGAGGCCTTCTTTTCAAGATTGCTATGCCCTCTCTATTGCCCTTTCCAGAACTAATAGGGTGATTTGCTAAGTTAAAAATAGCCTTTCTGCTGAAAGGCTACTTTTTCTTTTTTTGATGAGTGAGGTTGAGCCCCCAAGGGACCAGATTTTCTGTTTTAAGTCTTATACGATGAAGGTTATCTCGGTGACGAAGGATAACGATTCCTGCAACAAAGACGATGATAAGGCACAAGACCCAGTCATAAGCTGGTAAGATAAGACCAAAGGCAGGAAGGATAAAGACACTTAGAATGGCTGATGCTGCAGCAATGATACTTGACAAGGAAATCATAGAGGTCAGGTAAAGACTCACGATAAATATGGCAATTAGAAAGAGGCAGTAGAGAGGGGCGTATCCAAAAAGCATCCCCGCGCTAGTTGCAACAGCTTTTCCGCCTTTAAATTGGGCAAAGATAGGGAGGGTATGTCCCACAACCGCTAAAAGACCAAATAGGAGGGGAGAGACACCTTCTGACGCAAACCAAATGGGAAGGAGCGTAGCCAGTGTCCCTTTTAGAAAATCCATAAGAAAGACGATGGTTCCAGCTTTAGGTCCTAAAATTCGGAAGGTATTGGTTGTCCCAGTGTTACCACTGCCAAATTCACGAAGGTTTTTTTGGTAGAAAAGGTGCCCAATCCATAAACCTGAGGGGATAGAACCTAAAAGATAAGCAATTGTAAGAGGTAATAAGATAGTCATATCCTTATTATACCATATTATCAAGCGAGAAAAAGGGCATCATAGAAAAAGAAAGAAGCTCCACCCTATCTGAGTCTCTCAAATACCGATAAAGATAGAAAATTTCGAGCCTATTTCAGGAAAAAAATAGAGAGAAAATGAGGAATTCTCTTGTATTTATAAAATTTTCTTTGCAAAATCACAGAAAAACTTGTAAGATTAAAAGGATGAATATTCTGGAGGTTCGCTTTGGCCAAGAAAGAGATTAGTATTAATAATTATAATGATGATGCCATTCAAGTCTTAGAAGGTCTGGATGCTGTCCGAAAACGCCCCGGTATGTATATCGGTTCAACGGACGGGTCTGGTCTTCATCATCTGATTTGGGAAATTGTTGACAATGCTGTTGATGAAGCCTTGTCAGGGTTTGGAGATCGGATAGAGGTTGTTCTTCATAAGGATGGCTCTGTTAGCGTAGCAGATAAGGGACGAGGGATGCCTGTCGGGCAACATGCCAAAGGGGTTTCGACTGTCGAGGTCATCTTTACAGTCCTCCATGCTGGTGGAAAATTCGGACAGGGAGGCTATAAGACCTCAGGAGGCCTCCATGGGGTTGGCTCGTCTGTCGTCAACGCTCTGTCTAGTTGGCTAGAAGTTGAGATTACCCGTGAGGGGAAGGTCTATCGTCAACGGTTTGAGGACGGGGGGAAGCCTGCCTCTGGTCTTGAAAAAATCGGCACAGCTCCTAAGTCCAGAACGGGGACTAAGGTTACCTTTATGCCAGATAGTAGTATCTTCTCAACAACGGACTTTAAGTTTAACACGGTTGCTGAGCGCCTTAATGAATCAGCTTTCTTACTTAAGAATGTCACCCTAGCCCTAACCGATGAGAGAAGTGGGGAGCAGAGTGACTTCCATTATGAGAATGGGGTTCAAGATTTTGTTGAATACCTCAATGAAGACAAGGAGACGCTGACACCTGTTATCTTCTTTGAGGGTGAAGAATCTGGTTTTCAAGTTGAAGTTGCCCTCCAATACAACGATGGCTTTTCAGATAATATCCTCTCTTTTGTCAATAATGTTCGGACCAAAGATGGGGGTAGCCATGAGACAGGACTCAAGGCAGCAATTACAAAGGTCATGAACGATTATGCTCGAAAAGTTGGGCTCCTGAAGGAAAAGGATAAAAATCTGGATGGATCCGATTACCGTGAAGGCCTGTCAGCTATCCTCTCTATCTTAGTCCCTGAGGAACACTTGCAGTTTGAGGGGCAGACCAAAGATAAGCTTGGGACTCCCTTGGCACGTCCAATTGTGGATGGGGTTATTTCTGATAAATTAACCTTTTTCCTTATGGAAAATGGGGAACTGGCGAGCAATCTTATTCGTAAGGCTATCAAGGCACGAGATGCCCGTGAAGCTGCGCGTAAGGCACGGGACGAGTCCAGAAGTGGTAAGAAAAATAAAAAAGACAAAGGCCTCCTTTCTGGGAAGCTGACTCCCGCCCAGTCCAAAAATCCCAAGAAAAACGAACTCTACCTAGTCGAAGGAGACTCAGCTGGTGGTTCTGCGAAACAGGGACGGGATCGGAAGTTCCAAGCCATCTTACCTTTGCGTGGGAAGGTTCTGAATACCGAAAAAGCGAAAATAGCGGATATTCTTAAAAATGAAGAAATCAATACTATGATATACACTATTGGAGCAGGGGTCGGAACGGACTTTAGCATTGAGGATACCAATTATAATAAAATTATTATCATGACAGATGCTGATACAGATGGTGCTCATATTCAAACACTTCTGTTGACCTTCTTTTATCGGTATATGCGTCCCCTTGTCGAAGCAGGATATGTCTACATTGCCCTACCGCCACTCTATAAGATGTCAAAAGGAAAAGGCAAAAAAGAAGAAGTCGCCTACGCTTGGACGGATGGGGAATTAGAAGAGCTTAGAAAACACTTTGGAAAAGGTGCCATGCTTCAACGCTATAAGGGACTCGGTGAGATGAATGCTGACCAACTTTGGGAAACAACCATGAACCCTGAAACACGAACCCTGATTCGTGTGACGATTGAAGATTT
>DIXV01000075.1:8307-8550 GCA_002436115.1 Streptococcus sp. UBA6071
GAACCCTGAAACACGGACCCTGATTCGTGTGACGATTGAGGATTTGGCCCGTGCAGAACGCCGTGTGTCAGTCCTCATGGGAGATAAAGTCGAACCACGTCGCAAATGGATCGAAGACAATGTCACATTTACCTTGGAAGAGAATACGGTGTTTTAAGGGGAGCTGTAGTGACTTAAGTAATCTTCTGAGAAGGGAAAATGAAGTCCATCTTCTAACCCTTTTTTTAGTTTTTTTAAAGTTTT
>DIXV01000028.1:0-6417 GCA_002436115.1 Streptococcus sp. UBA6071
ATATCAGCCCATTCTTTTACAACAGGCGCTGTTTGTGAGCTAGTCTTTTTGCCTAGCTTGAGTTCCCATCGATCATATGCTCCTAGCTCATCAGGCTGCTCAAATTTACGCATTTGAGCATGGGCAGTTAGTACCACATTGATACCAAGCTCAATGAGTTCCTGTAACAAGTTCAAAAACCGTCCCATTTCTTCACGGGCATACGTATAGCCATTTCCGTAGCCGAAATCCTCAATCCCTTTTTTATTGTGCTCAGCACAAATATCGGCCACAATCAAAGTTTCTGCCCAGTCAATCGTATCAATGACCAAGGTTTTGCAACACGTTGGGTTAGCTTTTACCCAAGCAATCTGATTTCGTAGCATAGTCCAGCTAGTCGGTTTGTCTAGTCGTGACACGTCCATGTTATCTGTTGACCCTTCGGTGTCAATGAACAAAGGTTCTGGAAATTGTGCTGCAAAGCTAGACTTTCCAATGCCTTCAGGACCATAGATGACTACACGCTGTGCCCGTGCACGTTTTCCTCTTGTGATTTGCATTAATCTTCTCCTTTTTTATTTTTATAAGTTTCACGCTCGCCTATCAAAAATCCGACGAACAGACCTAACAGAAACAATATTGAATTTTGAATTAAGCCTACCATTTTCCATCTCCTTTCTAAAATCTACCTTCCCAAGTAGGTTTAACCTGTGCAGTTGGTTGATGTTGTTCATTTTCGATTGAGTAGCCATCCTCGATGATGATAGAGCACTCGTCGCCAGTTGATACCCGTGTGGCAATAGCTTGTAAGCCCTCTTGCTCTAACCATGTCCCAAACTCTTGCAGAGTGTTTTGGTCCATCTGCTCCGCCTTGTCAATGAGGACAAAGCCACAATCAGGCTTTAGCTTACGAACAATAGCTGTTGCCACCATAAGTTGTTGACTACCTGACATGTTATCCCATTCTTGACCATGGTAAAGAAGTTTGCCATCTTCTACAGACAGACCCATTAATGGCAAATCTGCATCATGTAACAGGTCACGTTTTTCTTTTCGGATCGCTTCAATTTCTGTCGTCAAAGTGTTATACTGTTCCCGTTGCAATTTAGCATCTTCCTCAGCCTTTTCCTTATCCAAATTAGCTCTCACCTTGAAATTAATGTCATCAATCTGCTGGATATTGGCTTCTATTTCCGCAGTTGATTCATCGTGCAAGTCCATGGCATCTTTTTGAGCAATTGCCAAGTCCTGTTTGTGCTTGTCACGCTCATCAATAGCCTTAGCTAACTCTGCTTGTAAGCGTGATACCGTATCTTCTGAATTGTCATACTGCATCTTGATTGTTGCCACATTTTGTCGCTTACGAGCATTCTCTCCGTTCTTAGCTAGGATGGCTTGCTGTTGTTGAATAAGCTCTGCAATACTGATTGGTTCTTCTGGAGCTTCTGGATAGTATACTTGCTCTCTGGCAAATTTCTCCTTTTGATCAGCAATCACGCCAATAGTATGACGTTGTTCGTAAAATTCTTTTTCCTTGATTTCCAACTCATGCAACTGTTGACCAACACCAATGATTTGCAAAAGTGTGTCAGCTTTTTCCTGCGGCTTGCTTTCCATAAACTTAGGTAAGTTGATAGCTAGTTCTTCCACAAAACTATCAAGAAGCTGCTGACCGCCCTTTTGACCGTTCGGATCAATGACCTTGAGACTTGCATTCTTACCTTTACGTTCCACGATAAGACCGTTTGACATAGTAATTTTGAGTGTAGGCGGCACTTGTGACCCCTCACGGTGTGGTTGGCTAGGTTTGTACTTATTTCCACCAAGAGCCCATGCAATGCTGTCTAACACGCTTGTTTTCCCTTGGTTGTTATTCCCTCCTACAATCGTCAACCCTGTTGCTGAAGGTTCGATTTTGACAGCTTTAATGCGCTTGACATTTTCAATTTCAAGTTTATTTATTGTTATTGACACTTTGCCTGTCCTCCTTTAATTCTTTTAATTTATTGTTAAGCTTCACAACTCCAATACCAGATCTAGTCAATTCAGCGTCTGGTGTAAAGTAGTGGTTGCTATTCATGCGAATCACTTCATTATTGCTAAGTAAGACCAAGTTTGAAATATTCCAGTTAGTTTTATCACCATTAAGAAATGCTATACCGTGACCTTTAGGGATAGGTCCATAATGTCTTTCCCACTCTTTTCTGTGGCAAAATTCCCACTTGTCAGGGTCAGCAACCTTTACTCTAGGATATCCATCAGTAGTGTATCTGATTGTACCTACAGGAACCCATCCATGCGGTTTGTTTCCTTTTTGAAATTGACCGCTGTTAGGTGGTGTATTAGGGAACTTTTTTCCTTTATTGAAAGGGATATTACCTTTCTGAAACCTTCCGTCTAGTCCACTTTTTAAGCCGTTATTTCTTTTATAATTTTTAATCTGTAGCGGTGTCAGAGAAAGACCGTATTTTTCATTCATCATTTCCGCTACTTCTTTAGCTGTTTTTCCTACCTGAAAAGATACCAGATAATCATGTTGTTCTTTAGTAAATAACCTAGCCATTAAGTAGCTCCAAATTTACAGTTCTTCTTCCGTTGTATTCCGCTGCAGTTTTTTGTGCATCTAATACCAATCTGCCATTATCAATTATTTTGCCAGCCACATTTGAAATCGCTTTGCTTCGTTCTATTTCTTGTTTAAGTTGATCATCTGTTATTTCTTCATCACCTAAACGCTCTATAGCAGCAAATAAATGATTATTTAGATCTGAAAGTTTATTCTGCGTCATACTCATCCTCCTTGATATTTTTTAGAATATTAATCAATGAAATATTCCTTTCCTGTATCTGTATCAATTTCCACACGTCTCCCAGTAAGATAGTCCAAAAAACCTACTTGTTCAGCGCATTGTGGTTTTATTAATTGCTGATCTTCTTTTGAGAAAATCCACTTGAATGAAAATATTTTTTTTAACATGTTATGCTCCTTTTTTTAGTTCTTCCTTGTAAATTCCTTTCAGAATGTCATAATAGACATGTCCTGCTGGAATTACGTATCCTGTTAAGTCTTCAATGACTGATCCATTAGACATTATATTGATAATGAGTGGTTCCCATTTCTTTTTAAGCTTTTTCATTTCTGATCATTCCTGTACCGAGTAGTAATGCATCAACCTCATCGAAGTTTTCATGACTGATAAAAACCATATGATGATTGTTACCATTTCGCCAAGTTGTTGAGTGCTACTCAGTTCTTTCATTATGTGGTATAATGTTATTAGTTAATATTTGTAAGCCACTGTTCCCGCAGTGGTTTTTTGTGTTCATGCAACGTCCTCTTGTTCAATCAATGGCAAGATGCCTTTTTTATTTTTTAGCAAGTCGTAGATGAACAAGCGTCCTTTTTGAGTATTGTCCAGCAAAGTATCAATGGCATACATTCCGTGCTTGTGGATAGCTGGTAGAACCTCTGATGTTCCCCAGTCGGCAAAATTTTCCGATTCTGGTTTTTCGTAACTGGAAACCAACTTGTAAAAATTTGACTCATTGATAAAATTTGCTTGTTGAGTACCACCGTTTGTAAGGGTGTCACTAGTAGTTACCCCCTTTGGATATAATCGCTCAAGTGTCTTTCTATGCGGTTAAACCGCAATCTCTGGTAAAAAAATAATATCATCAATAGATACACCGAAAGTATTAGCTATCTGATAAGCCTTTGATACGCTTGGCTCTGTTTCCCCACGCTCCCAATGTCCCCAAGTATCTGTTGACACATCTAATGCGTGTGCAGCATCACGTTGACGCCAATTTTTCATTGTTCGCAACGTTTTAAGTGTCATTTTTTGCACATGTCTCCCCCCCTTTCATTTCATCTAAATTCCTCTAGGTTGACACAAATAACATCAACTATTTTAACAACGTTTCTGGACATCATATCTTTCTTTCTGCCTGATTTTAGTTCAGCCAGTATCTAATAATTTACATTAAATTTTAAGTTTGATGGCTGTTTTTGGTGTTGTCAACTATATCATAAAGGATAGTAGTATTATAAATCTCATAAGAAGTTCCATCGTTAATATACTCCATTAACATCAGTTTTATAATTCCAACTACTTTACGAAGCCTAGCATTCTCCCTTTTATGTGCTAGGTTTTCATTTTTCTATCGCTTCTTTTTCTGACATATCTTCTCCTTTCCGCCCTCAGTCGGACTTTTTATTTGGCCATTTATCTGACCTTGATTATATTATAATGCGGTTTTACCGCAATGTCAAGTACTTTTTGCGTTTTATCCGCATTTTTTTATTTTTCTCTTTACTTTTTTGCGTTTTTGCCGTAATATATAATATATAAGGAGGTGTTTTAATGTCCCCAGAAAAAATTGAAAATAAAGAGATTTTCTCTAGAAACTTAGCTTTTTATATGGATAGAAAAGGAGTTGACAGAAATACACTATGTGCTGATTTGAACTTGAAATATACTACCGTTCGTGATTGGTTAAAAGGAATAACTTATCCGCGCATAGGTAAAATCGAACTTTTGTCAGAATACTTTGGCATTAATAAATCTGATTTAATTGAAAAACATTCATCCAACTCAAATGTTTCTTACATCAACTTTGACCCACTTCAGGCAATCCTACTATCAAACTACAATCAGCTAAACACCAACCGCAAAAATAAACTTGTACAAACCTCTGATAACCTCTTAGCTGAGCAGGTAGGTAAAATGCTTGTCGTCGAGGAACAATGTTTTGAAGACTATAACAGAGAACGGGTTGTTCTTCCCGCACCAGGTAAGGTCTCTGCTGGTACTGGTTACTGGCAAGAAGATGATTATGACACTATGGTAGATTTCTATGCTGATGAGATACCAAACGAGAGCGACTACGACACAATTGCTATTGTCGTTGGACATTCCATGGAACCCAAAATAAAAAATGGCGATTTTCTATTTATAAAACTCACTGATCAAGTTGATTTGAATAAAATTGGTATCTTTCAGGTTAACGGTGAAAACTACGTCAAGAAACTAAAATCCGACCACTTAGAGTCACTGAATAAAAAATACGAGGATATTAAACTTTCCGAGGAAGATGATGTCAGAACTATTGGTGCAGTCGTGGATATCTATAGAGAGGGATAGTATATGGGATTATTTAACTTTATTTTTGGTAATAAAAAAGATTCAGAAAGCATAGAAATTTTCACATGAGTATTTTCGTATCCTTGATACACGGCCTGATATATTTAAAATATGGGGTAGAAACCAGGATTTCCCAAAATATGATGACAGTTTCAAGACAGATGAAAAATATTCACTTCGAGAGTTATTGCTACTAGTATGGTGGGGAAAAACTAAGAGTGGCCGAAAATCAACTATAACTATTCCTAAATATTTTTTCACATCTTACAACTTAAACGCCGAAAAACTAACTGGACAATTCAAAAAAATGGGGCTAATATGCGATATAAATGATAGAACAGTGTTGACAGATACGGGGAAACTAATTTTTGATAAGTATAAGGCACTATGGGAAATTCATTCAATCAAACAATACCCAACTAATCTTGATACTGACTTCCCAACGTGGGACAAAAATAAGTTTGAATTAAAGCTGTATCAAATGGAACTAAAGTATTACAAAGATCACGCTTATCATTGTAAAAGAATGATTGATTACTTTAACTCGTTAAATGTCCCTGCTAATGCTAAGGAAATCCATGATGAGGTAAATTACTACATAAATCAGGGTAGCAGCAATCTAGCAAAAGTAAATGATTATAAAGAAAAAATAGCTATCCTGAAAGATAAAATTAATGAAAATAGAGAAATATAAGGAGAATAACAGTGGGACTGTTTGGTAAAAAAGAAAGTTTAAATAATAAATCAAAAGTACAAATATATCTTGAAGATCGTGGAGTGAATAACCTTTCTGAGGATAGCTTCATTCAAGTCGAAAAGATTATAAGTGACTTATCTGGTAATGGATTGATTAAGACTGGCATGGCTTTGAGCTTTGCTAAGGCAGAAGAACAAGCAAAGATTAGTTATTTGTCTGCGTTGGTTGAGCAAAACTGGGTTTTGATCAGTCAAAATCAACAAATCATTGACGAACTCAAAAAACTAAATAGCAAATAAAAAATGCCCATGCTCCGAAGTTTGGCGACCAAGAGCATGAGCCTAATTGACAAGAAAATCTTTCAAAAAGCATGACCTTTTGAAGTCTTTTCCTGTACTCATTTTATCAAAAAAGAGAGACAAAAACAATGATTACAACAAACAAAGTAGCGATATACATTCGTGTTTCTACTACATCCCAGGCTGAGGAGGGGTACTCTATTGATGAGCAACGTGAGAAACTCAAGACTTACTGTGGTATAAAAGATTGGACAGTTTACAATATCTACACTGAGTTTTAGAGCTGTGTTGTTTCGAA
>DIXV01000028.1:6636-7889 GCA_002436115.1 Streptococcus sp. UBA6071
GACTAGACCGCCTCAGTCGTAGTCAGAAAGATACTCTCTATCTAATTGAAGAGGTTTTTAACAAGAATGATATAGCTTTCTTGAGTTTGCTTGAGAACTTTGACACTTCTTCACCCTTCGGTAAGGCAATGATTGGTATTCTATCCGTTTTTGCCCAACTAGAACGTGAACAAATCAAAGAACGTATGCAATTAGGAAAACTAGGACGTGCAAAAGCTGGTAAATCTATGATGTGGGCTAAGACTTCTTACGGCTATTATTATCACACAAATACTGGGGAAATGACCATCAATGAGACTGAAGCTATCATAGTAAGGACAATTTACTCAGAGTACCTCTCAGGTAAATCAATTACAAAACTCAGAGACTACCTCAATGATAACAACATGGTGACAAAAAGGATCCCTTGGAGCTACAGAGCTATCAGACAAATATTAAGTAATCCTGTATATTGTGGATATAACCAATACAAAGGGGAAGTTTTCCCTGGTACTCATGAGCATATCATTTCTGAGGAGGATTTTAACAAGACACAGCAAGAAATAAAAATCAGGCAAATTGCAGCTTACGAACTCAATAACAACCCTAGACCTTTTCAGTCTAAGTACATGTTATCAGGTTTGGTTCAGTGTGGTTACTGCAAAGCCCCCCTCACAATCACCCTAGGAAGCAAAAGGAAAGATGGTAGTCGTAATATCCGCTATCAATGTAAAAATAGGTTTCCAAGAACCACTAAGGGCGTAACCATATATAACGATAATAAAAAATGCAACTCAGGATTTTATGAAAAGTCAGATATTGAGATTTATGTATTGCAAGAGGTATCTAAACTACAAAACGATACAGGTTACATAGATGACCTATTTGGCATTCCTGAGCAATCTATTGACCGTAACAGTATACAAAAACAAATAGATGCAATAACAAACAAAATAGACCGTCTAAACAATCTCTATATAGATGACCATATCAGCCTAGAGGACCTCAGGAAAAAATCAGCTGAGTTTGCCTCTACAAAAAAAAATCTTTCCGAACAGTTGCAAAACGATCCAGACCTAAAACGAAAAGAAACCAAAAATAATATGATGGAGTTCCTTGGAAAGGGCGATATATTAACCATGGATTATGAAAAACAAAAAGCCCTAGTCAGAGGCTTAATTAATAAAGTCAAGGTAAAGTCGGATAGTGTTAGTATTTTATGGAAAATCTAACAAATTAGATATCTCTTATTTCAACTAAGGTAAATGCTTTCA
>DIXV01000095.1:0-1477 GCA_002436115.1 Streptococcus sp. UBA6071
TCTTGCATAGCTTTTACTTCTCCGAGGAGGTAACCATTCCCGACTTGGGAGAAAAAGTCATGGTTGGAAGTGCCAGTGGAAATCCCGTTCATGACAATAGGATTGACATCTTCTGCAGAATCGGGAAAGATGGGGTCTTGTCCGAGATTCATTAGGGCTTTGTTAGCATTGTAGCGGAGAAATGTTTTCACTTCTTCAGCCCAACCCAATTGACCATAAAGAGAATCGGTATATTCTTCTTCATTCTCATAGAGTTGGTAAAGGAGGTCATACATCCAGTCACGCAGGCTTTCTTGTTCCTCTTCTGCAAGCTCATTATAAGCTAATTGGAATTTATAGCCAATATAGGTGCCGTGGACAGATTCGTCTCGAATAATCAGCTTGATAATTTCAGCCACATTAGCCAACTTGTTGTTCCCCAGATAATAGAGAGGGGTGAAAAAACCTGAGTAAAAGAGGAAGGTTTCCAGAAAAACGCTGGCTACTTTCTTTTCCAAAGCTGTACCATTCAGATAAATCGTATTTATGATTTTTGCTTTTTTCTGTAGGAAGGGATTGCTATTGGTCCACTCGAAAATCTCGTCAATCTCAGATTTTGTGTTGAGGGTTGAAAAGATAGAGGAGTAGGATTTGGCATGCACCGATTCCATGAATTGAATATTGTTTAAAACGGCTTCCTCATGGGGGGTACGCACATCTCGTCGAATAGCTTCGATACCCGTTTCTGATTGCATGGTGTCAAGCAGGGTCAAACCTCCAAACACCTTTCCGACCAAGTCTTTTTCTTTAGAGGAAAGACTCCGCCAATCGTCAAGATCGTTAGATAAGGGGATTCGTGTGTCTAGCCAAAACTGTTCGGTCAATTTTTCCCAAGTAGACTTATCAATGCTATCTTCAATGGTATTCCAGTTTATAGCTTCATAGTAAGTATTCATAATGACTCCTAATGTTTAATCCTTAGCATGCTTAATCCTTACATGCCCTATTATGTTAAAAGGAAGTAACTGGGTAATACGCCCCAATCACTCTCTTTTATTCGTCTATCAACTAGCCGACTCAAAACCGATTTCTGTTATTGCCCTACAAATAGGGGGTTCTATTACCCTTTCCCTATAACATATAAGGAGAGGTTTCCCATTAGGTGAGGACATCTAAAACTGTGGGTCAAGTATTGTTATCGGAGAAGGAGCTAGTTGAATGACCAGCTGTTGTCATAGGTTAGATGACACAGCTTTCACAATGATTGGCACCAACCTCATCTCCATCATCGGTAAAGGTACGGATGTAGTAAATGGATTTAATCCCTTTATTAAAGGCATAATTACGCAAGATGGAGAGATCTCGAGTGGTTTGTTTTCGTTCTTGTTTCCACTCATAAATCCCTTCAGGGATATCGCTACGGATGAAGAGTGTCAATGAGAGCCCTTGATCGACATGCTCTGTTGCTGCAGCGTAGACATCAATAACTTTACGCATG
>DIXV01000095.1:1690-4013 GCA_002436115.1 Streptococcus sp. UBA6071
AACATCAATAACTTTACGCATGTCCATGTCATAAGCTGAGGTATAATAAGGGATAGTCTCTGTTGATAGACCTGCAGCAGGATAGTAGATTTTTCCAATCTTTTTCTCTTGCCGTTCTTCAATGCGTTGTGTAATGGGGTGGATAGAGGCTGAGACATCGTTAATGTAGCTAATAGAACCATTTGGGGCAACTGCCAAGCGGTTTTGATGATAAAGCCCATGGGTCATCACCTTATCACGGAGCTCTGCCCAATCACTTGCGTTAGGGATAAAGATATCTTTAAAGAGAGCTTTGATTTTATCTGATTTTGGTGCAAATGGATTGGTGATATAGTTCTCAAAATAGGTACCGTTAGCATAATCCGACTTTTCAAAATGATGGAAGGTTGTGCCACGTTCACGAGCAATCACGTTAGACTCGACTAAGGTCCAATAGTTCATTAACATGAAGTAGATTGCTGTAAATTCAACAGATTCAGGACTTCCGTACTCAATAAGGTTTTGAGCCAAATAAGAGTGAAGTCCCATAGCACCTAGACCAAAAGTATGCGCAAGTTTGTTGCCATGATCAACTGTTGGTACAGCGTGAATATGCGACGCATCTGTTACGAAGGTAAGGGCCCGTGTCATCGTGCGGATAGACAAACCAAAGTCAGGAGAGGCCATCATATTGACAATATTGGTTGACCCAAGGTTACAAGAAACATCAGTTCCCAGTTTAACAAATTCTTGAGCATCATTAATGAGGCTAGGCTCTTGGACTTGGAGAATTTCAGAGCAGAGGTTAGACATGACGATAGTCCCATCAACAGGGTTGGCTCTGTTAGCTGTATCAGTATTGACAACATAAGGGTAGCCGGACTCTTGTTGTAGCTTAGAAATTTCTGTTTCTAAATCACGAGCACGAATCTTAGTCTTTCGGATATTAGGATTGGCGACCAATTCATCATATTTTTCTGTAATATCGATATAATTGAAAGGCACACCATATTCTAATTCAACAGAGTAAGGGCTAAAGAGGTACATGTCCTCATTTTTACGAGCTAGTTCGTAGAACTTATCTGGAATGGTTACACCAAGAGATAGGGTTTTAACGCGAACTTTTTCATCAGCATTTTCTTTTTTAGTCGAAAGAAAAGCGATGATATCTGGGTGAAAAACACTGAGATAAACAACACCAGCTCCTTGTCGTTGTCCCAACTGATTAGAGTAGGAAAAACTGTCTTCAAAAAGCTTCATGACAGGAACAACACCTGAAGCAGCTCCTTCGTATCCTTTAATAGGAGCCCCAGCTTCACGCAGGTTGTTCAAGGAAATCCCAACTCCACCACCGATACGAGATAGTTGTAAAGCAGAGTTAATCGAGCGTCCAATCGCATTCATGTCATCAGTGACTTGGATAAGAAAACAAGAGACGAGTTCCCCACGACGGGCACGGCCTGCATTGAGAAAAGATGGAGTAGCTGGTTGATAACGCTGATGAATCATCTCATTGGCAATATTTTTAGCTAAAGCTTCGTCTCCGTTAGCAAAGTAAAGGGCATTGAACATCACCCGATCTTCAATAGATTCTAAGTAATACTTGCCATCATTGGTTTTCAATGCATACTGATTGTAAAATTTATAGGCCGCCATAAAAGATTTGAATTGAAAGTTTTGTGCTTTAATGAAGGCTGCTAGTTCGGTCAAAAAATCTCTCGAGTATAGACGAATAAAGGCTTCCTCAATGTAATTTTCTGCAATGAGAAAATCAATCTTTTCAGTAATTGAAGCAAATGATTTGGTGTTGGGTTCAACATTTTCTTTGAAGAAAGCATCAAGCGCTTCTTGATCCTTGTGAAGGGGAATTTGACCGTTGACAGGCCGATTGATTTCATTGTTGAGACGGAAGTAAGACACGTCTCCTAAGTCTTTTAAACTCATAACGATTCCTTTAATTTCTGTAAATAAATAAGGGCCAGTACGAGACTGGCGACGGATTAGGCTAAGGCCTTTAATTTAGCGGGTTGGAACCCTGCCCAGATATCGCTTACTGTTTTGACAACAGGTGCAGATGAAAATCCTAAATCTTTGACCTGTTGGATATATTCAGGTTGTTCATCAAGGTTGATTTCCCTAAAGTTAACACCCAATTTGGTCAATTCCTTCTTTGTCATGTTGCATTGCATACAGTTATTCTTGGAATATACAGTTACCATAAGTTTCTCCTAAAATGTTAAAAATTGATTCTTTTTAAGTATAGCTAGTTTTACGCAAAATGTCAACGAGAAAATACTAAATATTGTGCCTTAATGTTTCCTCAAATACAATATTTGGTATTAGA
>DIXV01000113.1:0-265 GCA_002436115.1 Streptococcus sp. UBA6071
GCAACGTCTTCAGGTTCGGAAAGCCGTCCTAAGGTGATTTGCTGGCTGAATTGTTCAAGAGCCCAGGCCTCGTCTTTTCCATGTGCTTGAGCGATATCACTGACAGCAGACATCAGCATAGGGGTTCTAACTGTTCCTGGAGCATAAGCATTGACCGTAATTCCTTTAGGAGCTAAATCTTTTGCTGCAACCTGTGTCAAACCACGCACTGCAAATTTTGAACTGCTGTAGATGAAGGCTCCTGCATTGCCGACGACACCGCCTT
>DIXV01000113.1:505-2449 GCA_002436115.1 Streptococcus sp. UBA6071
TTTCTCTTCCTTTTCGATTCTTCTTTTCAAATTGTTCCAGAGCTGCCTGAGTTCCCCAAACAATACTGGCCACATTAATATGAAAAACCTGATCAAATTGTTCTGGTGTTACAGTTTCAATGGGAGTCCCTGGGGCAATTCCTGCATTGTTGATGAGAACATCAAAGCGACCAAGGTGCTGGGCGACTCGGTTAACGGCGGTGAAGAAGCTCTCTCGTTGTGCAACATCCACTTGAACGGCCATGGCCTTGCCTCCCTCTGAAGTAATGGCTTTAACGACAGCTTCTGCCTTATCCACATTCAAATCCGCAATTGCTACCGCAAAACCATCTTTGGCCAAGCGTTTGGAAATGGCCTCACCGATTCCTTGAGCGCCGCCGGTTACCATTGCTACTTTTACCATTTTAGATTCCTCCATTAATTGATTAGTTATGTGACTACCTCATGTGATTAGTGGTAGTGTGATGTTAAGCAAATGTAAGGCAGTAAATGCCTTGTTTCCGTCTTGGACCTCTAGAAAATAGCAGAGAGATCCGCTTCCTATAAAAATAAACTCTTCTACAAACTCCTAACAGTTACTGTAAGGGACAAGGTGATTGCTTTATTATGTGATCATAAGTTGCGATAAGTAATGAGATGTACCTTCGCTTTTTCCAACCATGCTTTTGTCTCTTGACGAGTTAGCATGGCAACTTCTTGTGGTCGAGGTAAGGTTAAACTAGAGTGTTCTAAAATATCTGCATCAAGGTAACCCGGATGAAAGACAAAAAGTTCAACCACATCATCCGTCATCTTTGCAACGGCTTTTTGAACCATCTCAAAAGGGTCATAGTCAGGTAGCATGCTTTCCATATTCATGCGAACAAGGGAATTTCCAATCTGTATAGGTGTTGCCAATTCTGCTGGAAGTCCAGAATAGGTTAACTGATATTTATGAGCAATGTATTCTAACCCCTTAAAAAAATTAGGGGAGGCAACAGCATGCCCTTCAAAATAGTCAGGTTTACGGTTAAAAAGGGCTACAAATTTATGGTATTGCGCTTCAATTTCAAGGAGAACCTCGTCTAGAACAACAAAATCCTCCTTACTTGAACGATAGGCCTTAGAAGACTTAAAATTTCCGTTGTCATCAACCAAACTGGGAATATATTTAGGATTTGTCAAGGGTTTGCCATTACAAATATTCGTATGGACACCAAAGGCGATGTCAAAACCGTTGACCAATTGAACCCCATGTTCTGTTGCAGGCATATTAACCATAACACCTTGGCTACGAATCAGTCCTTCTCGAATTGCCTTTTCAATGCCATAGTTAACCCCTTCTGAATACCCTAAATCATCACCTCGAAATAGTACTCGTTTCATTTCTGTTCACCTACTTTTACTTTATAAAGATACCTTGCTGGATAAGAGAGTTGCCTTCATGCCTTGATTTACTTAGCCATCAGTAGACGAGTCATCTATCCAGAGGGTTGTATTTGTTGCGATATTAAGAGTTTGTGCTATTTTGTTCTCTTTCGAATCCAAAGAAATAAGTCAGGGCTGCAGTGCCGAAGAAAGCAAGGGCAGTTGCAATAAAACCGTTAATAATATTACTTGTTCCACCAGCAAAATAACCGACCACACTTAAAAAGTTTGAAGCGCCTGCAACATATAAGCCTACCTGAGTCATTCCTCCGTAAATACCGGCGATAAATCCACCGATAGCCAATGTCACAATGGTTCGTTTATACTTTAACATGACTCCATAGATAGTTGGTTCGGTTACCCCACCAACTAAACCACTGACGACATAACCAAAAGTCAAAGCCTTTTCTTCTTTGTCCTTAATTCTAAGGGCTGCTCCAAATGCTAGGCCAAAGGTTGCCCATGTAGCTAAAATAGCTGCAACCATGATAAATCGGTCAACCCCATTTGTCAGTAATCCTGTAAGAGCAAAGGTAA
>DIXV01000113.1:2637-4131 GCA_002436115.1 Streptococcus sp. UBA6071
GTAATCCTGTAAGAGCAAAGGTAATCAAGACGATGTGCATACCGGTCATAACCAATAAAGACCACAAAGCAGCAACCAAAGCGACAGCAACAAATCCGCCAGTGTTCCCAAAGGCAATCAAACCTGCCCCAATCCATTGACCTAAGACATTTCCAATTGGTGCTAAGAGAGCCAGAATAAGAGGTGTCATGGCAAATATGGTCAAAAATGGAACAAAAATCGTTGACAAGACAGCGGGGACAATCTTTTTAAAGAAACTCTCTACATAACTCATTATCCAAACGCTCAATACAGCAGGGATAACGGTCTGTGAGTAATTATGGATAGTCGTTGGAATAAAGCCATAAACATCAAAAGATTTGCCATCTAATTGGACTAATTCCGGAACAATTAACAGGGCACCTACAAACAAGCCCATCACTTGGTTAGCCCCCAATTTTTTAGCGGCTGTAAACCCTAAGAAAACAGGTAAAAAATAGAAGAAGGCACTGTATAAGAAGCCACATAGCAAGTACAAGTCACTTTCTGCGCTAATAAGCTTTAATAAATCAGGACCAAGAATAACTTGAACAGTTTTGAACATGGCTGCCGTAATCATAGCTGGAATCAGTGGTGTCATACTTCCTGAGAGATAGTCAAGCATCTTAGCAAAGGCTGTCTTAAGCGTTAACTTTTCTTTTTTCACCTTGGTAGGCTCAGCAGTGCTTCCTGTATGAAAGCCAAGCATCAGGGTCAATTCTGCAAAAACCTTATCAACAGTCTGACCAACAATAATTTGATATTGTTCACCAGAGTGATTAACCCCTATGACCCCTTTAATGGCCTTAACTTTTTCATCATCCACAAGGCTCTCATCTTTTAAATTGAAGCGCAGGCGTGTCATACAATGCGTCACATTTGACACATTATCACCTCCCCCAACATGTCCTGCAATTTGTTCGGCTAACTTCTTAAAATCTTGTTTTGTCATTTCAAAGTTTCTCCTCGTTTTTTTCGTGCAAACGGTTAATATGAATCATTAAATAAAGCAATTCATCGTCTGTTATGGTTAAATGGTAAGATTGGCTAATGATTTCTCCAACCTGACAGGCTGCCATATAAATTTTTGTTTTCTCCTTTTTTAAGCCATGAAGAATGGCGCTGTTATCATCCATGAACTGTCCATTCTCATGGATGCGCTTAATGTAATAGCGCAGATGATTTTCAAAGCGATGGTAATTGAATCCCTCGCGATTGAGCTTCGTCTGCAAGTGGTGTTCAATCGTTTGTGTTATCCGTTCTAAAACCTCAGCTAACTTGATTTCTTCCTGAGACTGTTGGTATTCTGTTTGACTGGTGACAAAATGCATAGCAATAGCTGTGATTTCACTCTTTGGAAGCTGGATATTTAGTTTTTCCTTGATTATTTGGAGGGCTTTTCTGCCCAACTCCGTTTCAATGGGATAAAACTCTTCAACATCGTGTGAGAATAAGAGCTTCATTTCCTGATAACTA
>DIXV01000113.1:4257-4522 GCA_002436115.1 Streptococcus sp. UBA6071
AAGAGCTTCATTTCCTGATAACTAGATAAACGCTGAATAGCAAAGTGAATATGGTCTGCCAAACTAAAAACTAAAGTAGGGTTTAAACGCCCGTTTAATTGTCTTTGTGCTAAGGTTACAATGTCAACGCTCAGGCTCATTAAATCTTCTGGAATCTCCGAAATGAGCTTCTCAAAATGACTATCCAGCCTGTAAAAAGTCATATCAACGTTTTTCATACTGGGCAATGTGTAGGGCATTTTCGGAAAGCCTATTCCTTTACCAA
>DIXV01000022.1:0-220 GCA_002436115.1 Streptococcus sp. UBA6071
AGAAGGCCTTGCTTGATCAGTATGGCATAACGGTTTGGCGCAATCATGATTCTGCCCACTCTAGCATGTTGCTTGATAATGGAACCTATGCTGACGCCATTTTCTACGGCTTGGCTAAAAAACTTGGTTGGGAGTCCTATATCATTGGCAGTAAAGCAATGCCTCAGCTTTTTGAAATCCCTAAAATGACCGCAGAGGCACTATCGCAATTTCTGATTCA
>DIXV01000022.1:442-850 GCA_002436115.1 Streptococcus sp. UBA6071
AAACTTCATTTAAATGGTGTGCGCCTCATCGGTGATCGCAAAACAATCGTCCGAAAAATTAAGATTCCTTTTCATGTATTTGGGGATGCCAATGAGGACATCAAACAAATTGAGCAAGACGATTTTGATGCGATACTCCCGCTTGAAATGGTTGATTATAGTTTAGCGGAGTATATTAAAGATGCACAGCTTCTTGGGAAACAGAAGGTTTCTCTTTCGATAGGCCATTTTAATGTTGAGGAGCCTGGCATGGCTTACATGGCAGACTATTTATCCGATAGATTTGAAAATGAAATGTCGGTCTATTTTGTTCAAGCAGGGGACACCTATGATTATGTGGTAAAAGAAGACCTCTAATTCTGCCTTTATCGGTTAAAAAGAAGCAGACCTACCAAATATACAGATGGT
>DIXV01000022.1:1044-1549 GCA_002436115.1 Streptococcus sp. UBA6071
GGTCTTTTAAGAGATTGAAATCAAAGGAAGCAATACCTTACTCAAGGTAGCCATCGTGCTTCTCGTGAATAAGTGTAATCGATTTATCTGATTCTTGCAGCCTAGCGATACGTTCTTCTCCCCAAATAGAGAGATCCACAAGAAGTTTTTTGAGGGTATACCCATCAGAGGTTAAATGGTACTCAACTCGAGGAGGCACTTCTGCAAAGCTTTTTCGGTAGATGATATGGTCTTCTTCTAATTCACGTAGTTGTTGCGTAAGTACTTTTTGGGAGATATCAGGAATGGAGCGTAATAGTTCACCATTTCGCTTTGGAGATTCACCGATATAGCACAAAATCAAAGGTTTCCATTTGCTGCCAATAACATCAAGTGTATAATTAATTCCCATTTGGTAAATTTTATCTGACAAATTTATCTCCTCCAATTCTAACCTTTAGGTAACCTAACTTACCTAAAAGTGCCTACTTCCATTGTACCATAGAAACGACTATAATTAGGGTAA
>DIXV01000022.1:1836-2103 GCA_002436115.1 Streptococcus sp. UBA6071
TCCCACCGATGACAGAGGCATCAAGTCTTGAAGACGGTTCTGTCTCACGTGATGAATTAGCTTACTTTGAGTCACATACAGGAGGAGCAGGGATTTTTGTGGCACCTGTTGCTAATGTTCAAGATAATGGGAAGGGGTTTGAAGGGCAACTATCGATTGCAGACGATCGCTTTTTACCTGGCTTGACTAAAATGGCCTCTGTTATGAAGAATAATGGAACGAAGGCGATTTTGCAAATTTTCCATGCTGGTCGAATGACCTCTAAGG
>DIXV01000022.1:2414-2621 GCA_002436115.1 Streptococcus sp. UBA6071
TCATTTTGGTGAGGCAACACGTAGAGCTATTCAAGCAGGATTTGATGGTATTGAATTGCATGGTGCAAATACGTATTTGATGCAACAATTCTTCTCTCCCCATTCTAATCGAAGAACAGATAAATGGGGCGGGGATGTTATGGGTCGGATGACCTTTGCCTTGGAAATTGTTAAGGCAGTTCAAACAGCTGTTGAAAAATACGCCAC
>DIXV01000022.1:2794-5365 GCA_002436115.1 Streptococcus sp. UBA6071
AAACAGCTGTTGAAAAATACGCCACATCCCCTTTTATTGTTGGTTACCGTATTTCTCCAGAAGAAGTCGAAGAACCAGGGATTAAGCTTGAAGATACCCTGAAGTTTATTGATGTGTTAGCCGATCAGCCGATTGATTACCTGCATATCTCTATGGGATATGCTTGGCGAACGTCTCTTAATAATAGAGAAGATAATGAGCCTATTATCCTGAAAATTAAGAAGCAGGTAGCTGGACGAAAACCACTGATATCAGTTGGATCAATTAGAACACCAGCTGAAGCTGAAGAAGTCATAGCTAAAGGGATTGATTTTGTTGCTTTAGGACGCCAGTTTTTGAGAGAACCGCGTTGGGTGCAAAAAGTAGAATTAGGCCAGGAAGAGACTATTCGTTACACCATTTCAGATGCCGATATGGAAGAATTAGGGATCAATAATGCCTTTTACAACTTCTTAAAAATGTTGGGTGCAGATATGAATTTCGCAGGGGAAGAAGAAAAAGACAACTTCTCAGAAGAATTAGGTAGTATAGAGGGGAACTATTAACCTTACAAAAGAGATGTCTGCTATAAAACCATCTTAATAAGGAGGGATTCTTATGGAGATATCATTTCAAGGTCAAACCACTGTCATCTTTGGTGCAGGAGGTGGGATTGGTGAAGCCGTGGCAAGAACTTTGCCAAATCCAATGTGACGTTTACATCTCTGATGTATTATTGGAAATGCCCAAACCTTAGCCCACGAGCTCATTGATGAGGCTATAAAGCGGTAGCTGTAGCTTGCGATATTTCATCGTACGATGCCGTTGACGTTGTTATAGAAAAAGCAGAGAAATAGAGGGCGGTTAGATATTATCGTTAGTAAGGCAGGGACTGTACCCCTAGCATCCTTTTTGGAAACAAGCTAAAAAGAGATTCAACGATTGCTTAATGCCAATTTGCTTGGGGCTAACAATGGTATGCAGGCTGGGATAAAACGTATGATGAAGTACAAGAAGGGGAAAACCATTAATACCTCATCATTTGTAGGTCGGCACGCCTTACCAGAAGTTATGACCAAGGCAGGAATTATCTATTTGGTGTCACGCAGGCGTAGTTTGTGAATGAAAGATAGGAAAATGATGAATCTATTAGACGAAAAAATGAGTGCAGTAGGTAGTGATGTTGCATTGGTGACTTTTGATGGCGAACAGGTGGTTCGTGTCATCAAAGACAAGACTATTGTTGAAGACGATGAGCCTACTTATGCGAAGTTGACCACTAGCGATTTTGGGGATGGTATTATTGAGGTGAAGGTGCTTAGTCGCCTTTTGCCCGATGCTCCAGACCATGCGCGGGGTTTTATCGGTATAGCCTTTAGAATTGCCCCAGATGATTCGACCTTTGAATCGCTCTATATTCGTCCAACTAACGGCAGGTCAGATGTGCAGTTGCGTCGAAATAGATCCACTCAATATTTTGCCTATCCTGATTTTAAATACATGCATTCCAGAGCGACTAACCCAGGGGAGTACGAGTCTTATGCTGATATGACTCTAAACGAACGGATTGCTGTGAAAATTATTGTCAAAGGCCGAAAGGCCAAACTTCACCTCCACAACCAAGAGCAACCCGTCCTAGTTGTGAATGATCTCAAACATGGTAGTGACAATAGCGGACAAGTGGGCCTTTGGGTTGATATTGGAACAGAAGGATTTTTCAAAGACTTAACAATAAGCCCTTATTAACGGTATGATGGTATTCTTAATTTATAGTTTAGTGACTTTAGTGGCAACCTTAGTTGGGGCAATAACAGGGGTTGGCGGTGGGTCTATTATTAAACCAGTCTTTGATTTATTGGGGGTTGATACAGCAGTGGTTATCGGGCTCTATTCTCTGGTTGCCGTCTTTTCTATGTGTTTAATTTCTATCTATCGCCAATACAAGCAAGGGCTTCAATTTGAGGCAAAGGTCGTTTGGAGCTTATCTGTAGGATCGCTCTTTGGAGGTTATTTAGGTGAGGAACTCTTCAGAAAGGTAACCGATTACCTTGCAGATAGGCATGTTAAGCTAAGCCAGTCTCTACTTCTATTAGCGGTTTTAGCTGTTGTTGCCTTTTACACATTGAAAAAAGACAGTCTACCGCATTATCAGTTGAAAAAGACATCCCTTATGGTTTGGCTCGGGTTAATTATTGGACTGATCTCTATCTTTCTGGGAATTGGCGGTGGGCCATTGAATATTGTCATGCTCATGTTTTTCTTTTCCTATTCAGCAAAAGAAGCTTCTATTTATTCTCTGCTCATGATTTTTTCAGCACAATTGCCTAAAATACTACTGCTAATTTGGCGTTTTAAAGATATAGAGGGGAATCTGTTCATGATTCCGCTTATCATCCTCTTTTCTTTTTTAGGTGGCTTGATTGGAACTCAGCTCAATCGAAAGTTGTCACCTCAGCAGGTCGAGGCGATGTACCTTATGCTGGTCTTTATCCTCATGCTAATCTGCGGGATAACTATCTTGAGAAATCTTTAGACACGTCTAGAAAGGCATCAGCTGTTTAAGAGAGCACTTATTAGAGGGACAAAGGTCAT
>DIXV01000005.1:0-840 GCA_002436115.1 Streptococcus sp. UBA6071
AATCCTAGCCGATTATCTCGCATGCCAGGTATCACGAGAAATGGACATAAGCAATTTCTGATTGATACAAACATTGGTAAAGCAAACTATGAAGAATGGTATCAATGGATTGAGGATTTAAACGATGAACTTCCAGACCCTGAAGCTTTGGAAGATAGTTGGAACAATATGCCAGACTTGGCCCCTGAACTTATCAAAGGGGTGCTTAGACAGGGCCATAAGCTTCTGATTGCAGGACCATCAAAAGCTGGTAAGTCCTTTGCACTCATCGAACTATCAATAGCAATAGCCGAAGGGACAGATTGGTTAGGCTGGCAATGTGAAAAAGGCAGAGTCCTCTATGTGAACTTAGAGCTTGACCGCTCATCAGCCTTACATCGTTTCAAAGATGTGTATACTGCAATGGGATTACCTCCTAAAAACGTAGCAAACATTGATATCTGGAACTTACGTGGCAAGACCGTTCCAATGGACAAATTGGCACCTAAACTGATCCGTAGATCTATCAAGAAAAATTATCAAGCAGTCATCATTGACCCTATTTACAAGGTTCTCACTGGCGATGAAAACTCGGCAGACCAGATGGCACACTTTACCAATCAATTTGATAAGGTAGCTACAGAACTAGGTTGTAGTGTTATCTATTGCCACCACCATTCAAAAGGTGCACAGGGAGGAAAGAAATCAATGGATCGTGCAAGTGGGTCTGGTGTGTTTGCCAGAGATCCTGACGCATTGATTGACCTAGTAGAACTTGAACTCACAGAAGACTTAGTCAAAATGAGAGTTGAGAAAGCAGCTGCTAAGATTTACCAACAGGCACTGCAAGAGAAAGCCTTA
>DIXV01000005.1:1010-4124 GCA_002436115.1 Streptococcus sp. UBA6071
CAGGCACTGCAAGAGAAAGCCTTAGCCTACTATCAACAGGAAGTGACGTTGGATGACTTGGAAAGCAGAGCACAGATGCAGCAACATTTTGACAAAGCTATTTCTGATATTCTTATCAAACAACCATATCTTGAAGCTATCAAGAAAGCAATACATGCTGTTGAGATTGCGACTGCATGGCGAGTAGAAGGAACGCTACGTGAATTTGCCAAATTTAAGCCAGTGAATATGTGGTTTAGCTATCCAGTCCATGAAGTGGATACTTTGGGAGTGCTGGCGGATATCCAATTGGAAGAAAATAAGCCATCATGGCAGAAAGCAAAAGATTCACGTAAGTCTAAGGTTGAGAAATCCAAGGAACGTAACCAAAAATTAGAGACAGCCTACAGCGCTCTCTTTGATGGTTCTACTCCAGTATCACTTGATGAAATTCGTGAGTATTTAGATGTTAAGACAACTAAAACAGTTGAAAATTACATTAAAGAACATGATGGATTTGATACTAAAAAAGGGATTGTTTTCAAAATTACTACATCAAAAGAAAAGGAAAAATAACGTTTTTTTCTAATAGAAAAAAAGAAAAAAACATGAAGAAATTCTATGTGCAAGTTATGTTTTTTTCTGAAATTTACTCCGTTTTTTTCCTAAAATTCAAAAAACGGAAAAGAAAGAAAAAAACATGTTATTTTCTAGAAAAAAATAGCATATAACTCTTCCAGAGTTATTAGATGTGTTTTTCCTTCGTCAAAAGTCAAAGGGAAAAGGAAAAGGGGCGATAGACTCCGCCCCCTTTATCCTTTGTCCCATTCTTTGACAAGGGGCACACTTAACACTAAAAATAAAAAAGGTAAAATAAAAATGGAACAATATATAAAACGGATGATTGAAGAATACAATCAGTTAAAAGAACGTACTAACAAATTAGAAGCAATGCTTGGAAAGTCAGAAAGAGGCGAACTAGATTTTGAATTATCCTGTCCTGTAGAATTGCTACAAACACAGTATCGTTTAATGGCAGGATATCTAAAAATTTTAGAGATTCGTGCACATCTTGAAGGGATTGATTTGGATGATTGAATTTTTCGTGCCAATGGAGAAAATCCCAACAACGACACATCAGCAAAAAAAAGTCCGTGTGATAAATGGTAAGCCACATTTCTATGAACCCGATTCTTTGATGGAAGCAAGGGCAAAATACATGAGTCTGTTAGCTCAGCATAAGCCATCAGATAAGTTGAGTGGTCCTATCCGACTCACAGTCAAGTGGCTATTTCCACAGATTAAGAAATCGATAAATGGACAGTACAAAACGACAAAACCAGACACGGATAATTTGAATAAGCTGATAAAGGATTGTATGACTGATTTGGGATATTGGAATGACGATGCCCAAGTGGCTAGTGAAATTATTGAGAAGTTCTGGGCGGACAATGTGGGAATCTATGTGAAAGTAGAATGCTTATGAAAATTAATTACATTGAATTTTTTGAAGTGGAAGTCCCAAAATGGATGAGATCCAGTAATCAGAAAATGGTTGAGCTAGGTTTTGGAAGCCTTGCTTACTGGCAATGGGCTAATCGGTCTATCGTGGAAATATGTGAAAAGTATGGAAATGATGATTTAGTCAATGGTCAATTTCATCTTATTTGGACATGGTTGGAAGAAAAAGCGAAAGGAGATAATACATGAGTAGGTCTTATGTAGTCAGAACTTATGACAGAAAAATTAAATCAATCGTTGGTGTAACAGATAGACTGCTGTATCAAGAGAATTTTTTTAGAACTAAAGCTGAAATGTTTAAATATTGGAAAAGCGTTCAGGAATCACCAGGATTAAAAGAATATTATATGATTGAAAATCAACGGAAATGAGGAGAGGAAATGATTGATATTAAACAGGCTGGTGTATAGATAACCTTTCCCGTAACAAAAGACAGAGGAGAGAAAGTGACAGTAAAAATATTTAAATTGACAGATGTTTTTACAGACGAGTATAAAGAAGCAGACGGATATTGCTTGATTTATAAGAAAGTGCGAGGAATAAAAATGAACTTAATGCCGGAAAATGGTATGTGTATTACGGCTGTTTCTGCAGTAATGGAGAAACTAGGATATGATTGGTCTAACCAAGCTCAGGTTTATGTATATAAAAAGCCGGGGTTTGAGTATTCCCTGCAACCACTGTCTATGGAAGTTGCAGAATTAATTTTTCACTTATATACAAACAGGGAGAAATCATGAAAGTGACAACTAATAATGTAGTAACAACCGACCCAGTAACTAACCCGTCTCATTATGTCGGAAGACACGGATTAGAGGCAGTTGAAGCAATCAAAAACTTTGCCGCAAGTACAGAATATGAAGAAGGATTTTACTGAGGGAATGCAGTAAAATATCTGCTCCGCTGGCACAGCAAAAACGGATTGCAGGACTTGGAAAAAGCTAGAAAAAACCTAGATTGGCTTATTGAGGCACTTGAGAATAAGTATTAGGAGGAGGTGTAAAAATGAATACTGAAGTTATAGTAGAGTTAAAAAGGTTAATGGGTTTATTCCCAAATTCGTTTATCAACCATAACATGGAATTTATACTGATACCAGAAATCAATACCTATTTCCTTACGGAAGATTGATATACCAAGCGAGATATTTACGACCTATCGTAAAAGGTCAGCCATACAAATTCAGATATGACACTCGTGTTCGTATCGTAAAATATCTAGGCGTTGATGATTGGACTACTTATGACCTTAAGTTGATTTATCAAAAATTAGGTAACGCAATTAACCCAGAACTTACTTATCAGTTCATTGATAGTGGGTTTAACATCGAACTTTTGAGAGGAGATAAGTAATATGAATGAGACTGCTGATGTAGATTTGTACTTAGATGACTTATTAGAGTCTCTACAAAAGTTAGGTTTAGATACAGATGAATTAAATTTGGTGTAGGTAATGGATAATGAATAAAAACGAAACAATGCAAAATTGGAATAAATTTGAGCTACGTAAAGCTGATAAAGAAGAAAAAACAGAATTTGGTGTTGATACAATGTGGAAATCTCCCGTTCCAGATGACGAGGAAAAAGTGCTTGTCAGCGACGGTATCAGTATCTG
>DIXV01000005.1:4316-8890 GCA_002436115.1 Streptococcus sp. UBA6071
ATTGATGAGTGGTATAACGATACTAATGGCGCAAATCTAGCAGATACAGACGCAAATGGACTATATTGGATGTCGCTTCCAAAATTACCTACGAGGATGTAAAAATGAACAAGAGACAGAAAAAGAGGTTGCGGGAATATATTTCGGTTTATGCTAATCCGTATCACCAAAGACGTAGATGCGCCAAATGTAAGGCGTGTAGCGTAGATGGGTTTGATGTTTGGTACATGCCAGATACATTACTTTGTATGTATTGTAAATATTACTGTAGCTATGCTAAATCTAAATATGGAAAGACGGGGATTAAATGAATAAAAATGAATTAATTAAGGCAGTAGAACAATGGTTCTATGACAGGGGTTTGCATGAAGCAGACCCAGAAAAGCAGTACCTGAAGCTGATTGAGGAAATCGGAGAGCTTGCAAGCGGCATCGCCAGAAGCGATGAGGACGTAATAAAAGACTCAATAGGAGACATTGCGGTTGTAATAATAGGTCTATGTACACAGACAGGGGTAAATGCACAGAGGGCTTTTGATATAGATATCAAGGTTCAAGATGCTCAAGGATTTAATATTGTTATGCTTGTAACACTTATGAAGGAAATGCAATCATTGTTTTATGGTTCATCACACGTCATGTACTGTAAACTGCACAACCTAAAGGCGGTAAAGTATGCGAGAACCATTTTGTTAGAAGACATGGTTAATGTGTTATCAAGACTAAGCAGTGTATCACGACATCTAAACATGGACTTAATAGATTGTATAGGCTCAGCATATAATGAGATTAAAGACCGCAAAGGGAAAATGGTAAATGGAGTATTTGTGAAAGAGTGGTTAAATAACCCTAAGCCAGATACTGCTTTGGTGTTTCACGAAGGTGATATGATAGTTGCGAATGTAACAAGAGTTGAACGCACTAAGGATCATAGATTTTTTAGCGCTTGCGCCAGCACACTCACTCCGTACCCATTTTCGGATTATAACTTTTAGGAGGTAACATAAAAGAAAAAAGGAGACAGATAGTGAACAAGGCTAAAGAGCTACTAAAAGAGCTACAAAACCTCGATATGGATATTCAGAGCCGTATAGATGAAATCAATGAGCTTGAGGCAGGTTTGCTCTCAAGTCCAAAACGGAAGACAGATAAGGTCACTGGAGGTCAAGCGAGAAAAGTTGATGATGTCTATACTCAGCTTATTGTTATGAAGGAAGCAATTGAGCAGGATACCAATGAAGTTATTAATAGAAAAATTGAACTTGGTAGATTGATTAACAAGCTAAAAAACCCTAAACATAGAGCTATATTGAGAATGACTTATATCAATAAAATGTATGCAGATGATATTTGTAATAGCATGGGTGGTATTAGTTACCCTAGCTATTACCGCCTGAAAAAACAAGCTATGATTGAGCTAGATAGTATTATTTCAAAATTGATAGTAATTGATAGTAAATGATAGTGATTGTACAGGCATGAAGTCAATAATCTGATAAAATGGTAATATCAAGAATTAAAGGTAAGGCAACAAAGTCTTGCCCTTAAAACGGAAACATAGCTCAGCTGGGAGAGCGCATGACTTTTAATCATGATGTCGTTGGTCCGAGTCCAACTGTTTCCACCGAAGTCACACAAGCGTGTGGCTTTTTGTTTTTTTAGAAAGGGGGTAGTTCATGATTGAGTAAATTGACACAGAAGCAAGAATTTTTTGTTCAAGGTGTAGTATCTGGATTATCTCAAAGGCAATCGTATAGGAAGGCTTACAAAGCCGAAAAAATGAAAGATGAGACTGTTGATAGAAAGGCTTCTGAACTCGCTAACAACGGCAAGATTAGGGCTAGGTATCGTGAGTTACTCAAACAGTTCTCAAACATGTCGTTGTGGTCAAGGGAACAGGCATTCAACGAGTACGAATGGCTGAAGAACAAGTCTAGATCAAGCATTGAACAAGAAGGTATTAGACAAGCAAACTCTAACGCATTCCTTTCAGCACTTGAAGGCATGAACAATATGGCATTTCATAATCTGGAGCTGGAAGACAAGAAGCTGCTGCTTGAGATTGAAAAGCTATCTTCACAGATTGGTGGCGCAGAGGGCCAAGATGAAAAAATCGCAGATTTTATAGACATGTTGAAAGGAGCAATGATTGATGAAGATTGATTTTAGTCAATTCTATACATCAAAACAGCTTGCGGTCTTGAAATACATATGGACACATGATTGGTTCATCTGTGGGCTTCACGGCGCTAAACGTTCAGGAAAAACAGTAATCAACAATGACACGTTTGTTTCTGAGCTCAAAAGGGTAAGGATGATAGCTGACAGACTAGGAATTGATGAACCAATGTATATTCTAGCTGGGACTTCCAGCACCTCTATTCAAAATAATGTGCTACAGGAACTATACAACAAATACGGCTTTGAGCCAAAGTATGATAAACATGGTTCTTTCACATTTTGCGGTGTCAAAGTAGTACAAGTCTATACTGGTTCAATCTCAGGTCTAAAACGTGCTAGGGGCTTTACATCTTTTGGTGCTTATGTCAACGAAGCCTCGTTGTCTAATGAATTTGTCTTCAAAGAAATCATATCACGCTGTTCTGGAGAAGGGGCAAGAATTTTATGGGATAGTAATCCAGACAACCCAAATCATTGGCTGAACCGTGATTATATCGGTAAGAATAAGGACGGGATAATTGATTTTAGGTTTCAGTTAGACGATAATACTTTTTTGTCTGATAGGTACCGTGAATCAATTAAAGCAGCAACTCCAAAGGGGAAGTTCTATGACATGGATATTCTAGGCCTGTGGACAGTCGCAGAGGGCGCTATCTATGCAGATTATGATAGTAATATTCATGAAGTAGATAAACTGCCAGAAATGGTCAAATACTTTGCTGGGGTGGACTGGGGATATGATCACTTTGGTTGTATCGTAATTGTAGGAGAGGACAACAAAGGAGATCTCTACCTGGTGGACGGCATTGCCGAACAGTACAAAGAAATTGATTGGTGGGTTAATCGTGCAAAGGAATTTCAAGAGAAATATGGAGATATCACTTTCTACGCTGACTCAGCACGTCCAGAACATGTTGACCGCTTCAATAACGAATGTATCGCAACGGTCAATGCCAATAAGTCAGTTATAGCTGGAATTGAAACAATTGCAAAATTATTCAAAGAACGAAAATTATTTATCAAGCGTGGTGTCATACCTCGCTTTTTTGATGAAATCTACCAATACAAGTGGAAACCAAATAGTACAAAGGACGAGCCAGTGAAAGAGTTTGATGATGTTTTGGATGCTGTGAGGTATGCAATTTATTCAAATTTCATAGGTGTGGGCAGCAAAATCAAATTATTTAAAGGAGGTTTTTAAAATATATGTCATTAGTCAATATAAATAAGCGCAAACTTTTTACCACATCAGCAGAAGAGGTTACACAAGATTTAGTGTCAGAAGCAGTACGGCTTCATCAATCAAAATTGCTCAAAGGATATGTTGAGAACGAAGATATGTACATGTCTAATCATAAGATTTTAAAAGGTGAAGTAAAGGACAGCTGGAAACCTGACAATCGTTTAGTTATTAACTACGCAAAGTACATCGTTGATACATTTAGCGGATATCAAGTCGGTGTTCCAGTCAAACTTACACACGATGACGACGATGTAACTAAATTTATTAATAATTTTAGAAAAATTAATGATATGGAAGACAGTGAGTTTGAGCTTGCTAAACTTTCCGATATTTTCGGACATGCTTTATTATATGTTTATCAGGATGAATCTGGACGTACACGTACAACTTACAACAGTCCTGTGAACATGTTTATTGTTCATGATAATAGCATTGAAGAAAAGCCACTATTTGCAGTCAGATATGCTTTTAATGACAATGAAGCTGTCGGCTATGGTCAAGTAATTACAGACAGCGAAGTCATTGAAGCTACATTTCAATTAGGCGGAAGTGTCTCATTTGTTGAACGAGAACCACATATCTACGGCAGGTTGCCAGTCGTGGAAATGATTGAGAATGAAGAGCGACAAGGTATCTTTGACAGTGTCAAGACTCTCATCAATGCACTGAATAAAGCCGCCAGCGAGAAAGCCAATGATGTTGACTACTTTGCAGACGCTTATTTGAAAGTAATTGGTGTAGAACTCAAGGAAGACATGGCTGATCAAATCAGAGAAAACCGCATTTTCAACTTGTGGAAGAATGGTGACGGTTCATTGCCTGATGTCGGTTTCTTAGATAAACCAAACTCGGACACAACACAAGAAAACCTGATAACGTTGCTAAAAGAGTCTATTTTTGCAGTAGCAATGGTAGCAAATCTGTCTGAACAAAACTTTGGGAATGCTTCAGGAACTGCCTTAGCTTTCAAACTGCAAGCAATGGACAATCTAGCAAAAATGAAAGACCGCAAAATGCAGTCGGCTTTTAATCGATTGTATGAGATTGTCTTCAACGTGCCTATGGCAACAGTACCAAGCGACGGTTGGATGGGCATCAAGTACCAATTCACACGGAATGTTCCAAGGAATATCCTTGAAGAGTCCACTATC
>DIXV01000117.1 GCA_002436115.1 Streptococcus sp. UBA6071
TTTTCATAATAAAACCCCTTCCCATCAGCAGGAAAGCCGTAAAAGTTTTAGATTAGGTTCATATCGTTGTCAGAGGGACGAGAATGCCCCTAATTTCGTTTGTTTGTGGTAAGTCGGTAATTTATATGGTTAAGGGTTAAAATGCAAATACGGCTGTTTTAAAGCTGTTTTTCATAGTTATTTAACAAAGTTAGCTTACTAGTTAGCTAACAAAATACTTTACATTTCCCACGCGTGTGGTATAATAAGATTAACGAAGATAACTTGTGAAGGACTAGCTCTGGGTTCCCGAATGGGAGTAGGCGTAAGCTTAGAATTCCTATGACCCTGGGGTTATCTTTTTTTCGTTACCAAAATATTGTTTATTATATCAGGATCCATTTTTATTTTTTCTAGCACAAATTCTACTAATTGTTGAGAGTATCTTCTTGTAACTCCGAATTGGTAGCAATATTTATTATCTTGTTTTAAATCATAGAAATCCATAATTAAGTTTAATGTGTAATCATTAAAGCCTGTATCTCCTTTAACTGTTTGATAGTTGAAGGAGATTTTTTTAGTTTGAAGTTGTTTATTGACTGAATCAATAACATTTTTTCGAGTGAGTTTATATTTATCGTTGGGATCTTGTAGCTTAGTAATGATCTTTGCTGTTGTTTCTGCATCAGGATCGATTGCATAAGTAAAGTCGGCCTTTGATTTATCCTTTATTTGTATGAACTCATGTCTAATAGGAATAAATAAATCATTGGACGAATTATTGGTGGCTAAAAACTCTAACTCATTTTTATTACTAATAAGACGTTCAGCCATTTCTTGAGAGTACTTCCCACGAATTTCTTCGTTCGTTAAAACATTTAAGTTTACAGAGAGAGTAAGAAAGTTTTGTGCTATGTGGTCTGTAACATCAATGTTATGAAATCTCTTTACTTGCTCTGAAAAATTTAAAACACAAGATTGAAAGAATGGTGCATAAATTGTTTCGTATTCTTCGGTTATGAAGTGTGTACTAGTGTTTCGTAAATCAATGATTTTCTCTAAGTTTATTCTTAAAGGTTGTTTTTTATCAGTGTATATTTTCCGTATTGCATTTTCTAAACTTATAGTTCGATCACTTTCAGGAAAGTAAATAGTTACGCCTCTGTTTAATAACTCAGCCTTTAACATCAATTCCCAGGCGTTACAAATAAAGAAACTAAAGCCCTCGATTCTATATTTAATCGTAGGTTTATTGTATATTTCAAGCCCCATAATAAAAGCCTCTACACTCTTATCAACTAGGCGCTTACTTAAATTTTCCATAAAAATCCTTTCTAAGCATAATCAAGCGAATTTTAATCGGTCAGGAAATGAGCGATAAACTAGCAAGGTTTTAGCAAGGTGGCACGTGATTGAAGCCAGAGCGAAGCTAGAGAAAATTACAAACGAACTCCGAACGAACTCCGAGAAATCACGCACTGAATGGTAGTTTTTGTTACACTTTCAAGGAGTGAGATTTTGCAAGTCCAAAAAGTCTAAGGGTTTTGACGAGATTGCACGTGTTTGAAGCTTAAAAAGGCAATTCAAATTTATTATCGTCAATTTTTGAACTAACAATAATTTGGATGTTTTCATTTAAGAGTTGGTCAACATACCCAGACGAATTTTTTGCAAAGGTAAACTCAATTTTAAATTCTTGTATCAGATATTCCTTTATATTTTTACCGACTATTTGAAGCAAATCGTTGGTAAAAATATTTTGAAAATTGCTGGGTAACTCAGTGAATTTAGCGTAAGTTTCCTTGTTTTGTTTTTCCAAAAAGGCTTTTACAGTTAGCACCTCCACTTGTTGAGATTTCCTCTTAATTTCATCAATATCCATAGGGTTGTCAGGTTTATTTGTATTTATATGAAATTCAAAAATTACTTTATATTCTAGCGTAGCAACTGATCTATCTCTATCCAAAATTTTGATAAAAACAAATGTGTCCTCACTATCTTCATCACTAAAATATTTTATTTCATAATCTATCGGAGAATAATCAAAAAAATCGTCTGAAGTAACCCCTAAGATATTACAAATTTTATTAACTGTTTCATAATCAACTTGCTTTGATTTATTTGAAGTTATTTTAGAAATAGTTGATTGTGCTATTCCTGTATCACTTGCTAATCGAGCACCACTCATTGATCTTTCAGCCAATAATATAGCTAATCTATTTATTAACATAATACACCTCTCTTATACATTATAGCGCATACGCTAATAAAAGTAAAATATGAAATAATAATTTAAGTGTTGACAACATAAAACAAATAGTGTATTATGTTGTCAAATTAGTCATTACGCTATAATGATTAGTTAGTAAAAAATAATAAGGAGCGACTATGCTAAAAAACAACTTGTTAATTGTTTTTGCTGAGAAAAAGACCAAAGCTAGTAAAGTTTCAAAAGAAACGGGTATAGCAAAATCTACTATTTCAAATTTAGCAAACAATAAAAGCGACGTAAAACTTTCTACCCTTATCAAATTATGCAAATCGTTAAAAGTACCGTTGTCTGATTTGGTTGAGTTTTCCCCAGAGGATTAGGAGGCGCACAATGACATACTTACCAGAAGAGCGTGAGACAGTTATCAATTATAACGAATTGAGCGACTGCTGGACTTTNNCTGCTAGGACTAACCCAGCAACAAATGGCTGATAAGCTAGATATTTCTTTACAGTCTTACAACAACAAAGAGACAAAGAAAACGCCTTTTAACGATAAAGAGCGTCTAGCTATTAAGTCAATGGTTGCTAAACTTAAACCAGATATAACCATTGATGAACTATTTTACAGCTAGAAAGGAGCTTTAATATGACATACTTACCAGAAGAACGTGAGACAGTTATCAATTATGACGAATTGAGCGACTGCTGGACTTTTGAGACAAGCGTAAGAAGGCATATTACAAAAATAGAAAAACGCTTAGATCTATATGAGATTATTTCAGAAGAACTAGATGAGCGTGGAAGGCGGATATATATTCATGTAAAAATGAAAATCGGAACAGTTAGCCCTTTTGCTAAACCTCCAAGGAAGAAATTATCTTGAAATTGATTTTAAGGTACAGGAGAGTATCAAGAAAGCAGTTTTGAGCAACTAAAATACTTTGTTAGGGTATTTATACCAAGACAAAGACAAGTATCAAAATAAACGCCAAGAAAAGCGTTACAGAGAAAAAACAAAAAGGCTTAGCAATAACCACACCGCACAGCCTTTCAACCAAAAACTAAAACTTAACCAGCAGGCAAGCCGTAAGGGTTTTAGTAAGATTTCGATACCTAGATTATACCATGAATTAGGTATCTTGACCAGACGGAGGGCGCTACCCCTTAAAAATGGAGTATATAACAGAATTACATAGAAAAATAAAATACAAACGAGGTAAAAAAACATGAAAAAAACATTATTAAGCTCTAAAAAATTATCTAACTTAGGTTCTGAGCTAACCGACATCATGAACATTTTAGAAATGAATAACATCGCTATGGATGCTGTAGGTTTAACATACAAAACAGATACAGAAACTTTTAATTTTATGGCTAAAGAATATATGTTGGTGGCTTATGAGCAGAACAAAAACATTTACAACAGATTAGAAGAAATTGCCTTATTGTTATTGAATAATGACGACTCTAAAGAGCTTGAGGCTTTGGGTAATGAGTCAACAAAGTAAGAAAGCAGAGGTGATCCATGACAGAGCTTGAAGTACTGAAAGGGGCTGATAGGAATGTTTAGCCTAAGCAAAGAGAGTGAAAAAAGCCTCAGAACAGCCATTCTAAAACTGATTGAGGGCTTTCTAAAATCATACACTAGGCCAAAGACTAAACAACTAGGACTAATGACACCTAAACAGATAGAAGAAGAATTAGACTTAGAGTATAGGACTTTGCAACGGTGGGAAAAAGCAGGTCTTAGACGATACCAACCTCCACTAGAGGACACTAGGAAAGTCTATTACAGGGCTAGTGATATTCTGATATTTTTGGGGGTTGAGAATGACAAAAACTAAAATATATTTTTGGTTAAAAATTGATAAGAAATTTTTTGACAATATTTTTATTAAACGGCTAAAAACAGTGCCTGGCGGATACACTATGACCGTTATTTATATCAGGCTAATGCTTGAAAGTCTTGATAGTGACTGCATTCTTTACTATGAGGGTTATTTTGATGGTTTGAAAGAAGAACTAGCCTTAAAACTAGATGTGTCTGAAGATGATATCGATATGACTATGGCATATTTTACAAAATGCGGTCTAATCCAGATTGATGAAGATAAAAATGCAGAATTACCACAAGCTAAAGCCTTGATTCAACAGGAAACTAACCAAGCTGAGTATATGCGACGATATCGAAGAGAAAAGAAGTTAAAATCTAAAAAACCTACAATGTTATCAGAAAATCTTACAACGTTAACTAACTGTAAGACAGAGCTAGAGCTAGAGCTAAATAAAGATATAGAGCTACAGCTAAATCAAGAGCAGAAAAAAGCTGCTGTTGGAGCTGGTAAAAATCCTATTTTTGAAAAACTCAAAGAGGCTTTTGGAGAAATGGCTATATCAGGAACTATTGTACATGAGGTTGAGGACTTACTAAAAGACCATGGTCAAAATTTAGTATTATATGCACTTGATGAAACTATCTTGAATAACGGTAGATCAATCAGATATACACGCTCAATTCTTGAACGCTGGAAAGGGCAAGGACTGAATACTATTGAGCAGGTTAAACAAACGCAGACAGCCTATAAGACTAAACAAAAACCAAATCTACAAAAACAATCAGGAACCAACAATTTTCCAGAAGTCCCGTTTTAGTAAAGGAGCGATAATATGCTGACACAAGCAGAATTTATATTAAGGACAAAGAAGCTAGATAAAATTTGTCCTACTCACAAAATCCATCTGATGCAGCTTGACAGAGTTGTCAATATAGCAGACGAGGATAAGCCACGCAAACCCTCTCCATTTTGTCCAGAATGCGCAAAAGAGAAGATAGAGAGGCAGGAGCAAGAGGAAGTCGCAAAGCATTTGAATGCTGGTATTTACCAAGAAACCTATAATGTTTTATTGCGAGATAGTACTATTCCAAATGAACTAAAAGAGGCAACCTTTGAGAATTTCAAAGCTGATACAGCAGAAGAAAAGCAGCTACAGACCTTTGCTAAGAATCAGGTACAAAAATATCTTAATGGCATGAAAGGTAATACGCTCATTACAGGCACTACAGGCATTGGAAAAAGTCATCTAAGCATTGCCATGGCCAAAGCAATAAACGAAAGCTATAAAGCCAAAGAAGAGCCTAAGAGCGTGCTTTTTATCAACCTAACAGAAATCATTAAGCAGATTAAAGAGGGTTGGAATTATGGCAAAGGTGCAACCCTGACAGAATTTGAAGCAGTTGGACGATTGAAAAGCGTTGATTTTCTTATTCTGGATGATTTGGGGGCTAAAAATGCAACCATAAGCCCTAAAAGTGATTGGGAGCAAGATCTACTTTTTGATGTGTTGAACAATCGAGAGAATACAATTATCAATACAAACCTAAGCGGTACAGAGCTAAAAACGGTATATAATGAGCGAAATTATAGCCGTATTCTAAAAGGTTTAGAGGATAATTCCTTTAAGTCGTTCAGCATTAAAGATAAGCGGTACAGTATTCACCATTATCAATAAAGCCAGTTTATACGAGATATGGCACTAAGTGAACTATTAACGAAGCAGAACACTTAATTAAGAGAGGTAAAATATGGTATTTAACACTGAACAACTTAAAAATATGTTGGATAAAGGATTTGTATTATACTCAAAAAATGGTATAATTAAAAGAGCTAAGTTACCCGAGTTTGGGAGCTTAACTATCACAGTACAAGATGGTAAGCCAATCCTTGAGGAAACGAGGCGAAAAGAAAAAATTTAGCTGACTAGAAAAACTAGAGGCATGATATAAGAGTTTAATACTCTTTATCAGGTCTCTTTTCTTTTAGTTATCACGATAAAAAGAAAGGTATTAAACCATGACACTACTACAAATTAAAGCACAAATCGACAACCTAGGAGCATACAAGCAGAAAAAGATTGAAGACTACGGAAAGATGGAAAAAGATTTATTTGATAAAATCCGTAACAAACTAATGTATCAATCAGAGGCTGATTTACGCCTAGAAAACTTTAAAAAAGAGGCAGAAACTCACTCTAATAATGAATACTCAAGTATTATTAGAAAAATAGAGGAGTTTGAAAAATCTGAATTAGAATCTATTAAGGCAGAGTATGAGACAGTAACGGCTGATGATGTAGCTGAATTAAATTTGTTAGCCTCTATGAACGTTTCAGAAAAAGAGCTACTTGAGTACCTAGATAAATATAAGCGTAATCCGTTGGCAATTAAGAAACTACACGCTATTGGATCAGATAATGATATCGCTCTACCTAGCTATACCTTCAAAGAGGATAGATTAGCAAGCATCTTACAGATTTTTAAACAGTATGCTAAAACTTACCATAATGCCCCAATTATTGACAGTTACGGTTCAGCAAGTGATTTGGCTTTTACGTTGGTTTTGGCAGAAGATGAAACGACAACAATTTTAGAAGAGTACACCAACCATTTTGATACTGCTTTAGGGCTTTCATAGAGTGAATAAGCTTATTGTATTTTAGGAGTGGACACAATGAACACCGATGGCAGACAAGTAGCCAAACGGAAACTATTAGAGTTTTACAAATGGTTGGCAGTTGCTGGAGGTTGCTATCGTGACTTGTCTTTTTCTACTGATTGGTTCGTCAGTTTGAAACGGTTTAACCCGTGGGACGGTTGGAAAGACTGGAGACAACATGCGCCAAATGAGGTTAAGGCGGTTGTAAATACCGTGAACAGCATGCCAAACGAACGACTAAGGGCAATTATTTGCCTTTGTTTCCTATATCCACGTGAACTTAAACCATCAGAGATTATGGAGTTGTTAGGATTGAAAAAGTCTCAGTATTATAGAGAGCGTGACAGGTCACTAATAGAGTTTTATAGGTGCTATCTTAGAGCTAAATAAAGGCACGTTTCAGCGTGCTTTTTGCTTTGTCTGGCAAGTATAACAACCCTGTACCTAGCCCTAATCTTGCCGTTGTTAGCAAGTTCAACTGAGGGATCCCCTATCTTGCTTTGTATGGTTAACATACATAAGATTATCATAAGGTTGCCATAAGGTTGCCATACCCTTACCGACGAGCGCTTTTGAAGGAGTTCACTTGCTTTCTCCTTTACCTTGAAAAATAAAGATAATTGATGTATACTTTAAATAAAGGTATGAGTGGTCTAACGCCCATGAAGCAGTTTACTGTGGAGGCGGTGGGTCACTCTACTTTCGTTTAGAATACAGTAACCTGGCAGCAAGACAGAACGCAACTAAAAAAGCACCTTGTTGAGGTGCTAGTTTCTTGCCTGCTGAACTCATTAAGCGACCGACCTTTTTAGGTCTTTTTTGTTCACCTTTTTGTGGACTTTTGGAGGTGTTAAAATGGTTTCTAAAGATATGCGATATTGTAAAACCTTATAATATCAGCGTTTAAGGAGCATAAAACACTGATAACGATAAGTAGAAATATAATCCACGAATTTTTGTCATAATCTACCTCGAATCCTTTTGTCTCTATTATAATTTATTCGTAAAAGAAATGCAAAAATAGTTCAGCACCACTAGATTGG
>DIXV01000058.1:0-162 GCA_002436115.1 Streptococcus sp. UBA6071
AAATCACTAACTTCATAAGCAAGCTGCTTGAGAAGTTTCTGCTTTAGCAAGTTATACTGCCCTATATCATCACCTGTTAAAACCGTTAAAGCAGGCAGGTTCTCTCTAGTCATCTGTTCAATTTTTTCAATAGCTAACATGACTTTCTTTCTATTTTCTTAT
>DIXV01000058.1:508-3803 GCA_002436115.1 Streptococcus sp. UBA6071
TGCTTATCCTGTTTCAAAACCCAGAAAGTTCCCCCATGAAGAAGAATTAACATACCTATCAAGATAAGGACTTGCATATCTTCACTTAGCTCCACTTGTTTGGTGTTCGGGGATATCAGCATTGATTGTGCGTTAAAGGTTGAAGTAGTCGCTTCGCTTGGCTCTTCTTGGATAGCATTTTGAACGACAGACCCTGTTTTGTTAGAAACAGTTGAAACTGATGATTCAGCCGCTCGAATCGGTGAAGATAAACCAAATAATGCTAAACCTAAAAAACTAGCACTAATAGCCATCTTTAATACACGGTGTCTTGACCCACTCTGTTGCCTAGCATCAGAGTCCTTAAAATGATTAAATCTAAACATCTCCCAAATCTCCTTTTCCTAATATAACTTTCCTAAGACTATTATACACTTTTTAAAGGAAAAGTAAACAATAAATCATAAATTCCTTAAAAAAACCTTAAAGCTTGCTTAAGGAATCCTAAACTAAAAACATCTCTTTCTTATATTGAGATGTTTTCTACGTCTATTGCATATTTAAAGCGAGGAGATTTCAGTCAAGAAATCCTTCAAAAGATTAGCAAATTCTTTCGGAAAATCTTGATTCAAGGTATGGTTTCCACCTTCTAAGATCCGGAGTTGCCCTTTTGGTAGCAAATTAACCAACTCTCTTGATGCTTTGAGATTGACCGTATCTTTTCCCCCGCAAATCATGAGACTTGGCTTAACATAATCCCTCAAGTCTTCTGTAAGATCTAAATGCTCTAATGACTGATAAAATCGTATCATCTGTCTCTTGTCTATCCCTTTTTTAGCAAAAAAAGATTTCGGAAGCAGGGTAAAAAGACATTTTTGTATTTTATAAACGGCACTTCCCTTAATCTTATATTGACCCGCAGATAAGACCAGACCTGATAACTGAGGGAGATCCTCAGTCACTAGAGACACTGCAAGCATCGCTCCTAGAGAAAGACCAACAAGCATAAAAGGCTCCTTTATCTCTTTTAACTCTCTTAAAACTTGCTGCCTCAAAATTTCAAAGTTGTTGGGTAATTGTCCTTCTGGAAATAATGCCACACTTGAACACCTGTTCTGCGGCAAGTAAGCAATGACTTGGTTCCAACTCTTTTCATCCTGCCCTAAACCATGTAAAAAAACGATTTTCATGTCTTGATTTATTTCACTATTCTTCATATGATTAAATCATCTTCCCTAATACCAAACGATTCTAAAAGAGCTGATATCTCTTCAAATTTTAAGCGAAAATGCGTCAAGTGATGGCCATCTGAACCAACAGAAAATGTCTTTCCTCCCAAAGTTTTCACCAGACTAATGGCATAGCTGTAGAGCTCCTTGTGACCATACAGATACATTGATTTACTGTTAATCTCAAAGGCCAAATTATGGGCAATCATCTTACGGAAAATTTTCTCCAACTGTTTTTCATACTGCTTTAGTTCATCAACCGATAGGTCAAATACCCGAAAACCATAATCAAAATGCGCTAGCACATCTGCAGGGACACGTCCAATAGCATACTCTAACTCATCTAGATAACGGCTGATGATGCTATGTTTGTCCATCTCTCTGACCTCATCATCCAAATAATCAAACTCTCCATTGTGATGCACAGACAGAAGCTTAAGATCATAAGACTTGTCTGACAAGAAGGCTAAAATATCCGCCTCACGAGGAGCGTAATAGCCAATTTCAATTCCCTTTTTGATACGATTACCATATTGCTTTTTTAAATCTTCTATTTCTTTGGAATAGGCTTCATAATCTGGAATATCATCCTGCTGACTATATGGATTGGATAAATCGAAGTGTTCCGTAGTCACCACATCCCCTTCGTAGTTCTCTAGATAATCCTTAAAATCCGCTTCTGAATCATAAGAAAAATGAGTGTGTAAATGATTATCACGCATAGGTTTTTTCCTTCTATCCCTGTTTCTAATGGAGGTTAAATCTAACATCTCTATTATACTATGATTTCGTTTATTGAGCAAATTATGCTTGAGCTCCACTCCATGTCTTTTCACTAGTATTCTAGTATTTTATGATATAATAGCTTAAAATACGTAAAAGAGGTAAACCTATGATGACAAAAGTCTATTTTGGTACTTATACACGCCGACTTTCTAAAGGTATCTATGTGGCTGATTTCGACAGCAAGTCTGGGCAACTGTCTCAACTTGAGTTGCTCATCACCGAACCTAATCCAACCTATCTGGCCTTTGCAGAAAATGGGCAAATCTATAGTGTTGGCGCTAAGGATGACCAAGGTGGCGTTGCAGCTTTTGACACTGATTTCTCACCACTTAACCACGTCGTGGAAACAGGTGCCCCACTTTGTTATGTCAGCGTAGATGAAAGTAGACAATTGGTCTATGGAGCCAACTACCATAAAGGGCAAGTTCTCGTTTACAAACGCCAAACTGACGGTCGTTTAACTCTGGCTGATTTTGTTCAACATCAAGGTTCTGGTCCTCATGAAAACCAAGCCAGCCCTCATGTTCACTTTGCAGATTTGACACCCGATCATTTTCTAGTGACCTGTGACTTGGGAACCGACCATGTCACAACTTACGATGTCTCTGACAAAGGAAAACTTCGCAAATTAGACCGTTACCAAGCGGCAGCTGGTGCTGGTGCCCGTCATATCGTTTTTCACCCTACTCAGAAGATTGCCTACCTTATGTGTGAGCTTAACTCCACTGTTGAAGTCCTCATTTATGATGGTGCTGGCTCTTTTGAACATATGCAGACCCTATCAACCCTTCCAGATCGTTATTCTGGTTCTAACGCTACTGCTGCTATTCGTCTTTCTCCAGACGGTAGATTTGTCTATGGTTCTAATAGAGGGCATGACTCTATTGTTATTTACAAGGTTTTAGCAGATGCCTCTCTCGAATTAGTCGGCCATGCCCCCACTAATGGCAAAAATCCGCGTGACTTCAATCTAACACCTGACGGACAGTTCCTAATTGCTGTTCATCAAGATTCTGACAATGCGACTGTTTTCAAACGTGATACGGAAAAAGGGGTGTTAACTGAGATATCGCATGACTTTCTTGTTCCTGAGGCAGTTTGTGTGGCCTTCTCTAAGAGATGAATGAGACCTTGCCTACAAAAGGTAAAGAAGAAACTAAAGTCAAAAGCTGCTTAAGACCTTGGTGACCAATAAGAAAGCGATTAATGAAGCGACCACTAAACTGAAGTGACTCTTTGGGAACAGCTAGATTGACGATCGGAGTCATCTAGAAAAAGAGTTTTGATTTAGGTAGCTCTCT
>DIXV01000058.1:3833-3953 GCA_002436115.1 Streptococcus sp. UBA6071
TTCTCTAAGAGATGAATGAGACCTTATCTACAAAAGATAAAGAGAAACTAAAGTCAAAAGCTACTTAAGACCCTGATGTCAAATAAGAAAGCGAGTAATGAAGCGACCACTAAACTGAAG
>DIXV01000087.1:0-1165 GCA_002436115.1 Streptococcus sp. UBA6071
TCTAGAAAAACGTTGTAGAGACACTGTAGCTATCCTTGTTGGTAGTGTTTATTTCCTTTTTCGTGCCATAGGTCATTCTCCCTTTCAAGCTGTTTGAGATGTTTTCTGAATTTAATCAATTCTCGTTGCTCATCGGTCAAATTATCAACTGTAGGGAAAGAATCTGTCGTTCGAGCTTGCCTCACCCAGTTGTCATAAGTTGACGGTGTTAAAAGTCATATTCTTTAATCATTTCGCTACGCTTTTTACCTGCTCTGTGGTTTGAAGTCATCACTAAAGTGGCGATGTGGTTTTCTAGATATATTATTCTCCATTTTTTAGGTTTAGTGTAAGCTATTCAAACAAGCCTTAGCAAAATAAACCATTTTAGATAAAAAATGACACTCACTCCAATCTACTCACAAATTTAGAATAGATTAGGTGTGAATGTATCTTTTTTGATTGTTTATAATTGATTTTGCTACGCGTTCATCTCTAACGTTCGCAATGTTAATTTGTAAAAAATAACACTATATAAAGCATTGACCACTATAAAAATGGTAAATTCTGATATCGTCATCTCTACCAGTGCTCTACTGCGTAGGGCTATCATCGGTTGCGAGTAAGGGAAAAATGGATTGATGAAACCGCCCAGCATAATGAAAATAAAACCTGCAAAGGAACCTATTGCTGCAAATCCAACTGATTTAGCAAAGTGTTTCGTTTTAGCCACGAGGTAACTGTGAATCATTAAAATAGAGCTTGAACCAATAACAGATAACACCGTAGACCTTAAAAACAAAAGCAAATCATCCACCTCAAATGGCGTATGACTAATAACCAAAGTCACTAAGTAGATAACAAATAGCAATACTTGAATAATCGCTACTAACAATAATGCTAAGAGAAACTTACTGATGAGCATTTTTCTTAGAGACACTTGATTTGCTCATAACATCTCAAGTGTATTACGTTCAAATTCAGGTAGAATAATCATACCTGAAAAAATAGCTAGCATAGCTGGAAAAAGTAACTGGCCATTATAAAAGGTCAGTTGCCCCCAAAGAACTCTACTCATTTGGTCTTCGATTAACACCTCATAGTTAAGGAAGAAATTGGCTAAACCAATAAAACTAGATAAACTAAGGAATATAAGACCAATAGCTAAAATCACACCCTTACGTGT
>DIXV01000087.1:1360-2000 GCA_002436115.1 Streptococcus sp. UBA6071
TTTTTAACCACTCCGCTTTGAAGTAATCACTCATTGTTGTCCTCCTTCTTTTTTCATCAGGAAATGCCTAACCAAGATATAAGTCAATATACAGTAAACAAAGTATAAACTATAATTAACAGGTACACTGTTACCCCAAGCAAAAACATAATCCAAGGGCTCACCAGACTGTAAAACCTTAATGCGATAAAGAGCTAGAAAACTTGAGCCGCCAAATGGAAACATAAGATTAAGCCATTTTGATGCCTGAGACATAATCATTCCTAAAAATCCTGATAGAAATCCAATCCCTAGAAGTAACCCCTGTTTTTCTAATATCATTGATAGATAAAGAAAGAAAGTAATCAGAGTAAAGCTAGACATTGTTAAACCTGCTATTTGTAATAGAAGATTTGAAACAGGTGCATTAATGCCATACTTTACCGCATTTAGATAAACCATCAAAACTTGGAGACTATTTAAAGCTAGAAAGACAACATTGGTAAAAATCAATTTACGATTAAATATTGTGAGTAAATTGGTATTATTGGCTTCTTGTAGCTTAAAGGTACTTCCCTCTTTTTCATTAGTAACAATACGTGAAACAAATAGACAGGTTGCAATAGGCAAGAAAATAGGATTGGCTTGTAAATTATTAAAA
>DIXV01000087.1:2157-2529 GCA_002436115.1 Streptococcus sp. UBA6071
TGACCGATTGTTCTTAATTTAGGAACATCAATACTTCTTGAAGCAGCTAACAAAGACCATAGCACAGCAACTAACATCATAAGCAATGAAATCAAAAACGATTTTGTCCGCTTGCTTTTTAACAATTCAATTTGGATTGCTTTTATCATCTCAGGCCTCCTTCGTTAATGAAAGGAAAATGTCCTCAAAGCTTTCTTTTTCACGGGTCACTCGGAAAATACGATAGCCAATTCCTGTCAAATAGGTGACAACATCTGCCAGCTTATCATTATCAATATTACTCAATTTGACATGGCTTGCTGAAACGTCTAGCACCTCTGCTTTACCAAAATCGACTAAACTTTGAACAATATTATTTCGTGAAAAATCACC
>DIXV01000087.1:2822-4500 GCA_002436115.1 Streptococcus sp. UBA6071
TTTTGCCAATTTCACAATCAATTCACGAATTTCATGAATCCCAGCAGGGTCAAGACCATTAGTAGGTTCATCCAAAAGTAGAATTTTAGGCTTTTTAACTAAAGCAAATGCCAAAGCTAGACGTTGCTTCATGCCTAAAGAGTATGCTTTTACAAGCTTTTTCTGATTTTTTTCCTCTGCTAACCCAACCAACTCTAACGTCGGCCAGATATTGTTTTTGTCAAAGCCGATCATTTTTTGAAAGACTAATAGATTTTCATAACCAGTCAAATTAGGATAATAGGACGGCTCCTCAATTATAGAACCAATCTGATCAAGGTAGTTAGATCTTTGATTAACTAAGCTACCATTGACTAAAATTTCCCCAGAAGTGGGCGAAATAAGTGATAAAATCATTTTCATAGTTGTTGTCTTACCAGCACCATTGGGACCGAGAAAACCATAGATTTCACCCTTTCTGACAGTAATCTTTTCAAGAGCTACCGTAGTCACATCTTTATAAACTTTTGTTAGATTCTTTAATTCAATAACATTTTTCATTTTTCTTCCTTTCGTCTACCCTTGCTAGAACTAAACAAATTATTTACTTAATTATACAAACTCATGTTAAAGAGAACATTAAGATATGATAAAGCTAACCTAAATATGACACTCTACAAGATTCATACATGGCTGTACTTTACTGGTTTTTTAAAAGATTATTATGAAAATCTTTTGTCAATTGTTCATTTTAAGAGACTATGTTAAAGGAATAAAGGAAGCACAAATATCAATTTAAAAGTGTACGAATGGAATTGAAGTAAGCTACTTACCATTACATGATAGGCTCTGACACTTTAATTGTTTTATGTTATACTATTTCTAACACATTAGGAGGTATTCATTTGACCTTTAAAACACAGTTATTAAACAAACGAATCCTTATCGTAGATGACGATATATCACTTAGTCAATCCATCAAAGAAGTGCTTATCAGTCGAGGTTTTAAAAATATCAGTTGTGCGTATAGTATCAGCGAAGGTATTGATATTTTCTCTGTCTCCAAGATAGATCTCATTATTCTTGACGTTATGTTACCAGATGGAGAAGGCTATCTATTATCAAAGTATGTCCGAAAAACATCCGATGTTCCCATTTTATTTTTGACAGCAAAAAATAATCCTGATGATGAAATAAAAGGACTTGACTCAGGTGGAGACGATTTTGTTACGAAGCCTTTCCTACCCAAAACGTTAACATACCGTATCATAGCCTTACTAAGAAGAGCATATAAAGATGAATCTGAACTAATCGAATTGACCTCTTGCTCCATTGATTTAAATAATGCAAGTGTCACAAAAAATGGGCAACTTTTGTCACTCACACCTACCGAAATACAAGTTCTTCGAAAACTATCTACTAATAAAAACTATATCGTCTCAACAGAAGCCATCTGTGACAGTGTCTGGGGACTTGACAATTTCGGATATGAAAAGTCCCTAATGGTGCATATACGAAATATCAGAGAAAAAATTGAGATAACTCCTTCCAAACCAAATCACCTCATCACAGTCAAAGGACTTGGTTATAAACTTGTTACCTAAAGGGTGATGGTAAAATCAATGAATATATTTAAAAAAAGTATTTTAAAAAGCGTTTTAAAATTTTTCGTATCTTTTCTGTTTATTCTTTTTATAGA
>DIXV01000087.1:4655-5202 GCA_002436115.1 Streptococcus sp. UBA6071
TTTATAGATATTATGCTTATCTTCCTTGCTATTTCCTTTATACGTGGTCAACAATCGGCGACTACTGTAATAGAAACATTAACAGCTGAAGTGACTAACTCTCAGGGAAATTATCACATAAGCCCATCTGGTCAAGCACTTATTGAGCAAAAAAAATTATGGCTAATGATTATTGATAAGGATACTGGACAAGAAAAATTTAACATCAGTAAACCCAAAGATATTCAAGAACAGTTTGACTACGCAGATGTCATTCGCTTCTCAAGATATTATTTAAATGACTATCCTGTTTTTACACAACTAAAGGGCAATGATATCTATATCATCGCCTTTCCAAAAGATAGTATCGTTAGATATAGTCATAATTACTTTAACTTAGATAGAGTCCAGGTTTTTCCTATTCTTATCTTATCAATTATTTTCGTGAATTGTTTATTTTGTCTGTTCCTATATTTTTATAGTGTCACTTTCTTAAATCGTAATATCAAGCCTATTATAAATGCAATTGGCAAATTACCTACTGGTTTAAGTACACAAGTCAATTCTG
>DIXV01000038.1:0-143 GCA_002436115.1 Streptococcus sp. UBA6071
AAGGAGGTTGAGTCTATGTACTTTCCAGTATCATCAACCTTGATTGAATTTCTGATTTTATCCATGCTAGAAAAGCAGGATTCCTATGGTTATGAAATCAGCCAGACCATCAAACTAGTAGCCAGTGTAAGAGAGTCCTCTCT
>DIXV01000038.1:337-2505 GCA_002436115.1 Streptococcus sp. UBA6071
CTCTCTCTATCCTATCTTGAAAAAACTAGTGACGGCACGATTTGTAACTACCTATAGTCAGGAACATCAAGGTCGTCAGCGCAAATACTACGCCATTACCGAAAGTGGACTCTTTCAGCTACACTATCTAAAAGAGGAGTGGCAGAAATACAAGGATACCTTAGACGGCATCATAGAAGGGAGCGTCAGACATGACACGAACTGAATATCTATCTGAACTGGATAAATACTTGAGACGACTACCTGAAGTAGAGTATCAGGAAGCCATGGATTATTTTATTGAATATTTTGAAGAAGCCGGTCCAGAAAATGAAAAAGTTATCATCGGTGAATTGGGAACCCCAAAAGAAGCTGCCAGCGAGGTTATTTCTACTGTCCTAGGCAAGCATGTGACTGAGCCAAACAAGACACCTAAAGCCAATGCTACTATCATCGGTATGGTGGTTCTATCTATCTTTGCAGCCCCAATTGCCTTACCCGTCTTAATTGTCATCATTTTGGTCATGCTCGCTATCGTAGCAGCACTACTAGCCATCATTGTAGCAGCCTATCTACTTGGCTTGGGCGGTCTTTTCTTAGCAGCCGTGACTCTATTTGAGAGCTTTTCTCTCCTGAAGAGCTCTCTACCAGCTATGGCTATGGGAATCGGAACTAGCTTACTCCTGTTTGGTGGTAGCCTTCTTGCCTGGTTTATCACTACTACCCTTGCCCGCCTATCTGGCAAAGGAATCCTCAGCCTCTGGCAAAGAATCATTCGAAAATGGAGGACTGCAAAATGAATAAACTCACTAAGACATTTCTAACCATTTCCATTGCACCGCTTTTTTTAGGAGCTATTCTTCTGGGAGCTGGTTTTGCGACAGGTGGTATCCAAGCTATTCAAAAGATTACTGCACCAAGTAAAAATACTGAAACCTTTACAAATATTTCAGATATCAAGTTAGACACCTATCGCCGTGTCCATATCCAGTCAGGAAATGTCCAGAAAACTACTGTTAGCTACTATAAAAAGACGAACTACCTGAGTAACCTTCTTCTGTCAAGTAAAGACAAAACGCTCGTCATCGATGAGAAAGAAAATGAAAACATTATTAGAGGCGTCATTGAAGTCCTTGGTTATATTCTCAACGAAAAAGAACACACCACAGACTTCCGCGAAGTCGTCATTACTATCCCTAAAGACAAGCCATTAGAAAGCTTGGATGGATGGAATGCAAGCCTAGAGTTAACCAATGTGACGATCAACAATATCAACTTTCAAACGAATTATGCTGACATTGTGAACTCAACGATTTCCAAAGGAACACTAAGTGGGGGCATTTCTGTTTATGATAGCACCCTCAAGGATATGGACATCAACCTAACATCCGATTACTCTCAATTTTCCGATTCTACTGCTGAAAATCTAAATTTCGTCGACAAAACTTACGGAATCAACTTTACAAACTCTTCCTTGAAAAACACCAACTATTCAGATGGTATTCCCAAGGAGGATATCCAAGGACAAGATTTGTCGAACAGCATTTATAACCATGAAATTGGATATGTCAAACTTGAAAATGTGACTCTTATCGGAGACAACAATTTTATGGGTTATAACCTCAGCATGGATATCGACCTCGCCCCAGATAAGAAGACCACCCTCGACATCCAAAGTTTAAACGAAGATATCCAACTAGACGGAGCCTACAAAGACATCAAGAAAATCAAAGAAAACGCTAAAACGACCATTTCTCATACAGAGAAAGATGCCAAAGGCAAACTGATTATCTTAAATAACCAGGGCAAAATTTCTATAAAATAAGGAGGTGGCTATCCACCTTCTTATTTTTGTTTACAAAAAATAGCCTCGTAAGGCTCCAGTAAAATCTTAAGTACAGTTAAGATTACTTAGCTTTACAAGTCCTTTACACCCCACCTCCCCTTAATATGATAGACTTTCTAAACAAATCACTTATAATTAGACTCCCCAAAGTTCGCAAAAAGGGGAGCAAAAAAAAAAAGGGACTTTCAGTAGCCCTAAGTTATGAGTTCAGCAGGCAAGAATCAGGCACCTTGAGGGGTGTCTTTTAATTTTTAAGTTTCTTCCGTACTAACTGAAATAATTAAATGCTTTTTCCAATCCTCTGGAAAACCAATCTTCTTTTGCTCTATTATTGATGAAGAAT
>DIXV01000009.1 GCA_002436115.1 Streptococcus sp. UBA6071
CTGTAACTTTAAAATAACTACCTGCTTTTGTCCTAGTTGCATTCGTATCTATACTAGTAATTTTTGATTTCAAGGTCACTTCTTTGTTTGAAGAATCCTGGGTTTTGAATTTAATTTTGTCTCCAACTTTTATGCTTGTAATATCCCTAGATGAAATATATGTTTCTATTTTAACGGCTTTCTCATCTTCTAATTTTGGAAAAATTTGTGCTATAACAGTTCCTTCAGGAATGATACTTGAATCAATAACTTCTGGGTTAACGTGTACAATACCAGTCACTCCAGCTTTAATTTTAGTCTCTTTTAAAGTATTTTGTTGCAACAAAAAACCACCATTTAATTCTTTTATTTTTTGTTCCAATGTTGTTAGTTCCTGACTGACCTCAGCTACCTTTTGGGATTGCAAAGAAGCCAATTGGCTATCTAAACTAGAATTGTATGCCTGCTGCGTGCCTGCACCAGAATACTGAATCTGATAATTAGATAATTCCGTTTGAAATTGCTGAATTTGTGTATCAAGTTGAGTAACCACCTGATTTAATAGGGTGGTTTTTTCAACTTCAGTCGTTAAGGAATTCTTTTGTGTAATATACGTAGAATAGATAGAGTAAGCAGGGTTTGCGGAATCTACTGCTTGGTTAGATTGAATTGCGTATTTAGCCGACTGATAATCTGCAATTTTTTGAGAAGTTTCATTAATCAATCCACCAATTGTGTTTTGAGCATTAACTGAAGCAGCGTTTTGAGACGCAATCGTTCCATTTTGTTGTTCCACATTACTAATAATTGTTTGACGTTGACTTAGATAATCTTCGAATATCTTGTAGTATCCATACGAATCTTCTTGTGGAAATTGACTTGAACCATTTTCAATGCTAGATTTCAATAGTTCTAACTGTTCTTTTTGCTTTTGTAACTGATTTAACTGTTCTTGAGTACTGCTATGTTCAATCATTTCACCAGAAGTTTCATATTCTATAAGTAAATCGTCTTTCTTTACTAGTTTATTTTCCTGGAGATTATTTATTTTGATAGTATTGTTACTTGTTGATTGAACCTGGGTCAGTATTTTAACTGGTTCTACTGTAGCTTGACTCTTTAAAGTCACTTCTTTCTTCATAAAGGCTAAAAACAGAACCAGGAATATTAGAAGTCCAAACACAGGTAAAATAATTCGACTTGAAAAATTATGATAGCGTTTCTGATAAAATTCAGAGCTCTCGAGTAATTGTTCGTACATTTTTTCTCCTAACTATTTACAAGATGGGCATAAAAGCCTTGTTTCTCCAGTAATTCTTGATGATTTCCTTCTTCGATAATTTGGCCTTGGTCAAGAACTACGATATGTTCGGTTCGCTCTGAAATAGTCAACCTATGGGCGATAAACACTAATGTTTTATCCATAGCCATCAGATTATCAATGATTTTCTTTTCTGTTAACACATCTAAACTACTAGTTGCTTCATCTAAGATAAGTATAGGAGAATCTGTCAATAAGGCACGTGCCAGTGCAATACGTTGACGTTGACCACCTGAAATACCTGCTCCATCAGATGTAAGCTCAGTTTGATAATTAAGAGGCATAGCTTCAATATCAGACTTAATTTCAGCTATTTGCACTGCTCTAAAAATATCTTCTTGTGTTGTTCCCTCTTTCGCGCCCAGCAACAGATTATCTAGAATAGTCCCGTTGAATACGTATGGCTGCTGCGGAAGATAGTTGATATAACGACGAAGACTTTCTTTATCAATATCTTCTAAATTTACATCATCCAACAACATTTCTCCCTTAGTTGGACTGAAGAAATTTACCAGCATTTTAGCTAGTGTCGTCTTACCTGAACCTGAAATCCCCACAAAAGAAACCTTACTGCCAGCTTTTAAATGTAGATTAATATCAGTCAAGACATTCTTACCATATCCGTAACGATAACTAACATTGTTAAATGTTAAATTCCCTTTAAAGTTACTCAAATCATGAATTGTTTTCTTATCTTCAAATTCAGATTTAACAAGATAAACTTCATTTAATCGATTATTAGCAACTTTAGCAGTTTGTAATTTTGTCTGAAGGTCGATAATGTTTTCTAGTGGATTTGTGAAATAGGCCAATAAAGAGTTGTATGTAATCAATTGTCCCAAGGACATCTTATTATCCATGACTAAATTAGCTCCCATCCAAAGGACTGCCACATTTAGCAGTAATTGCGCTAATTTTTTGAGTGTTTTTTGTATGCTTTCAGCTTTTCCATAAGCAAAAGATTTTTTCAAATAATCAACAAATTCTTTGTCAATTTTTTGATAACGCTGCTTCTCACTTGTTAATGATTTGATTGTTTCAATACCATTGATATCCTCAATAATAGAAGATGAAAGAACAGCATTTGCTTCCATTGTTTCCTGGTTCATACGCTCAAATGGTTTCATGAACGATAGGATAATAACAGTATAAATTGGTAAAGCTAATAAGCTGATAAAAAAGAGATTGATATTTTGAGAAAATAGTACAATCGATACGATAATAATGATAGAGACATCTAAGAAAATAGATAGAATAGTACTCGCCAATGCATCAATAATCGAGTTGGCATCTGTAAACCGTGACACAATTTCACCTGTACGTCTTGTCGCGAAAAACGACATAGGTAAATGAAACACGTGTTTAATATAAGATAATATAACGTCAATTGACAAACGCTGGCCAAGAACCAGTAACAAGTACTCCTGGGCGTATGAAATAATTTGTTGCAGAATATATACTATTACTAGCCCTACTGAAACAATACTCAACGTATTCTTGACTTGTTCTGGAATATAGGTATCAATGATAGACTGAAGATAGTACGATCCAACAATATTAATTAAGGTCACTAGTAAGGTTGCAACGACAATATTGACAATCAGACCTTTTTGACGAGATAAAATTGGTAAGAATGACAGTAAACTGTCCTTTCAGATTGAAGACAAACTTCGTT
>DIXV01000046.1:0-2500 GCA_002436115.1 Streptococcus sp. UBA6071
TAATGTTATTCCTCCATTAATTCTGTGATGACAGTTGTTAAGCTGGACGCTGATTAAGCGTTGATAGCTGAGATAACAACTTTTGTGTAAGGTTGACGGTGACCTTGTTTGCGGTGGCTGCCTTTTTTAGGTTTGTACTTAAATGTAACAACCTTCTTTTGTTTTCCTTGTTTTTCAACCGTTCCAACAACAGTAGCGCCATCTACAAGTGGTGTGCCAACAGCTGTTTTGTCACCACCAACAAGAACAACTTGGTCAAAAGTGACTTCTGTTCCTGCTTCAACGTCAAGCTTTTCAACATAGATAGCCTGATCAACTTCAACTTTAACTTGCTTACCACCTGTTTTGATGATTGCATATGTGCTCATAATGCACCTCCTAGAAATTTTTGTGAGGATTTTCCTCTTGTGAAGACTCGCCTAGAATCGTGAGAGTTTCCTCCACTTGAAACGATGTTCGTGCGGTTGCACAGGGTGTGCATTTAGTCAACATTATCATTCTAGCATAGTTTGACTCGTCTTTCAAGGATTTTTAGCTGTTTTTAGAAAAAATCATTCTACCCGAATGGGGATAAGGTGTAAAACGGCTTTTTTCACTAATTTTTCGATGGCAGCTATGTCTACATGGCCTTGATTGGTCAAGATCTGGTACTTTTCCCTACCTTCATAGTAAAAATGAGGCGTGGCGTGATAGCCATTGCGTTCGTAAAAAGCAAGACGCTTGAGGCGTTGCTCATAGTTCTTTGCCTCTGCTTCTACTGGTTCAATGGTTAGGACAACTGGACGTTTCTTTGCTAGCTGAGCCATGTCGTCCAAGATTGCCTTGCCATACCCTTTTGAGCGGACCTCACTCGTGACGGCTAGAAATAAAAGGAAGACTAGCTGGTCAGAAGAAATCACATAGGCCAATCCCACAAAGCGATCGCCATCGTAATAGGCATAAAAATCAGCTAATGCACGATAGCTATTGAGCACTGTTGGGAAATATAAAAACCGTTCGTGGACTGGAAAGGCTGAGATGTAAAGTTTTCTGGTATCCCTATAGGCTTTAGAAAATAGGGTGATCTTTTCTCTCTTTAACGACAAGGTTATGTCTCCTTTTCTCTTAATATCACTTTTTGAACGTGCGGTTTCGGCTTCTTTAGTCTTACAGCAAGGACTCTATCAATTCTTCCACAGCATCCTTCTCTTTTTGAGGTTTTATCTCGGTAATCTTGATACCTGCTACAGCACGTGCCACGAGATTCTCGACATCCAGACGGGCTTCGTATTGTTCAACGTGTTTTATCTTAGGGTGTGTTTTGGGGCGAGCGGGTGCAAAGATGGTACAGCAATCTTCAAAGGGTTGTATCGAAATTTCAAACGTATCAATTTTTTCAGCCAAATCAATGATTTCTAATTTATCCATCGTAACAAGAGGGCGGATAATCGGTGTTGAGGTGACAGCGTTGATCGCTTGCATACTTTCTAAGGTTTGACTAGCTACCTGACCCAAGCTTTCTCCATTTATGATGACAAGACCACCCCTGTCTTGACGGATAGAATCTGTAATTCGCATCATAAAACGGCGTGTCAGGGTCATCAGATAGGCTTCTGGTGTCTTTTCCTTGATCTCTTCTTGGATCTCTGTGAAGGGGACTTCAATAAACTGAATGTTTCCTCCAAATCCTGTCAATTTCCGTGTCAGCTCATGGCTTTTTCTTAGTGAGCCTGGGCTAGTATAGGGTGGACTTGCAAAATGGACAACTTCAAGGGCAACGCCACGTTTTAGAGAAAGATAGCCTGCTACAGGAGAGTCAATTCCCCCAGAAAGCATTAGCATCCCCTTGCCTGATGTTCCAACAGGAAGACCTGCTGCACCTTTGACTGTCTCATAGGAGAGGTAAGCGGCCTCTTCCCGTATTTCCACTTTAAGAGTGATATCAGGCGCTTTCATCTGGGCACGAATCCCTGGCAAGGCCTCAAAAACAGCAGCTCCTAGAACCTGATTTAAGTCCCGACTGTCCAATTCGAAATGGTGGTCACTTCGTTGACTGGCTATTTTGAAGGTGAGTCCCTCTCGATAGAGGCTTGTCATAATAGTCGTAACAGCTGCTTTTAAGACGTCAACGTCTTTATCTAATTTATAAACGGGGGAAAAACTTTGAATTCCAAAGATTTTTTTGAGTGAGTCTGCCACTGGGGCGTAGTCCACACCGTTAAGGTAAACATGCCCACGATCACGATTGGTAACGACCTTTACCTCTGGATAAATAGACAAGACGTGTTCAATGTTTCGTCTGAGCTTATTGATAAAGTGCATACGGTTCTTCCCTTTGGTGGATAATTCCCCATAACGCACCATGATTTCTGAATATTGCATTAGATTAGATTACCTTACTTTAGTTGTATTGGCGTAAATGTATTTAAAAATAGTGAGAAACTGCTCTATCTGTCCCATATCATTTTGGGCATCTAGACTGAGACGAACAGCTGTTTGAGCTAACTTGGGCGGCACTCCC
>DIXV01000046.1:2658-2964 GCA_002436115.1 Streptococcus sp. UBA6071
CGTTTGAGCTAACTTGGGCGGCACACCCATAGCAATTAGAGTTCCTGCTGGTTTTCCTGCTTTGGAGGAACAAGCACTGGTTGTTGAGAGATAAATCTCATGTTCTTCAAAGGCATGAACAAGCACTTCTCCTCGAACTCCTTTGATCCCAAAGCTTAAGATATGAGGAGCACTCTCCTCCTTGGCAGAAAAGATAAGAACATCATCATATACTGCTAAACTTTCTAGGAGTGTATTTCTCATGGCTATTAGCTTGGTGCGGGCTTCTGCTTCTTTATCCAGAACCATTCGCAAAGCCTTTGCAGT
>DIXV01000014.1:0-535 GCA_002436115.1 Streptococcus sp. UBA6071
TCTTGACTTGGAGTTAACTCCAAGTGGTATATTAAAAAGAACGATAAAGGATGGATTAAGTATATCAAAGATTGCAAAGGTTTACAGGCGTTCATAAGCAATTTAAAATAACTATTTAGGAGGAAATATGTCCCTTATTAAACACAAAAAAGTTGAGTTGACTGAACTGTTCTATGATTTAATTTATGTCTACGCTATTTCACAAATAACGAGCGTAATTCATCATGTTCATCATGGTGTTGTAACGATGGAGTCCTTTATTATTTTTTCTTTAAGTCTGATTATTTTTATCAACTCATGGATGATACAAACCGTTTTTACGAATCGGTTTGGCAGTAATAGTCTACAAAATATCATTTTCATGTTTGCTCAAATGTTTTTCATTTTTGTAGCAGCCAATACGCTCTCGGTGGGTAGTTGGGAGGCTATCTCTCAAGAGTTCTTATTATTTGTCTCAGCGATTTCATTCCTTTTGCTGTTGCAATATCTCTTTGAATATTTTAGAGCCTCTTCCACCAGTAGAGTGTGGATTCAC
>DIXV01000014.1:735-3071 GCA_002436115.1 Streptococcus sp. UBA6071
CGTTTTGTATGGTTAATCATTTCAGCCTTTTTATCGCCTCAAATCGCCTTATGGATGGCAGCTCTGGGGGTAATCGCTACTTGGTTGCTTCCAGCAATACTGGTTAATCGCACTAGACAAAAGAATATGGCGATTAGCACGATAAATTTCCCACATTTATTGGAGAGGTTGTCTCTCTTAGTAATCATCACGTTTGGGGAAATGATTATAGGTATTTCAGATTATTTTGGCGTTGAAACGCTGTCCATTTTTTCAGTTGCCATCTTTTCCGTTGTTCTTAATCTATTTATGGTTTATATTGTTGAGGTAGATCATTTAATTGAGGACAAGCAGCCTTCAGTAACTGGGAATGCCGCCATATACTGGCATTATTTAATATTTTTTGGATTAAATTTCATAACCGTTTCTTTGAAGTTTTTAGGAGAAGACGACGTTAGTGCGCGTTTCTCGGTGTCCTTATTATATCTAGGAATCCTATTGTCCACTATTGGAGTATTACTTCACGCTACTTATAACAAAGTAAGCCATCAATTTGGTTCGTCATTTTATTGCCTTCAAATCAGCCTTCCAGTATTTTCCTTTTTAATTAGCTTCCTTTTCTTAGAACAGAAGTTAGTTTTAGCGACTTTAGCTGCGTTATCAACCCTGATTCAGGCGGTTTCATTTGTACGTTTCAATATGAAAAATCAATTGAATTAAAGAGGTTTCACATTAAAATTGTTCCTATTTATTAGCTTACTGAGATAGTTATTATAGCAGGTACTAATCAGTTTGAACAATAGTGGTCTGCTTAGGTGTTTAAGGTAAGATTTAAAATTTACTATTTAGAACCGAAAATCCTTTTAATTTCTAAGCGATTGACAGTTCTTCGCTTATAATCGAGATTTTTATCGTAGTCTAATGAAAAGTAGGTAGCGTAGATGACATTTAAGACAAACAAAATAGACTCTTCAGAAGCAAACGAGCTAATTTTATGAATTAGTTGCTCTCTGGAAGATACAGAGAGTACTATATCTGCACGCTCTCTTAATAGGCTGGTCTGGTAGCTTGTGATGGCTAATATTGTCACGTCGTTTTCTGCCAAAGTAGCAAGGGTATTACTGTCTTTTTCTGGATTGTTTCCAGAATAAGAAATGATTATAGCTAAATCCTTATCTGACAAACTATATGCGGTCACTCCCATTTCATGGCCAGGACAAATTTCAATAACTTTCCCAATTGAAATCATTCGTCTTCTAAATAGGTTGGCCAATGTATCATTTGGGCTAATTCCAAAAACAACCACACGATTAGCTTTCTTAATAGAATAAGCAGCTTGAAGCAAATGAGATTGCTCTAATGAGCGCAGAGAATCTTGCAAGCTTTCAATCTGAAGTCTAGCAATTTTTTCGACAATCTCTTTTTGGTTGTCAGTACTATTGAATGGAATGTCAGGGTCAATAGTGCTTAGATATTTTTCTTCTTGATAAATGTCTTCTAAGAGAGAAATGATAAAGTCTTTCCAACCTGTAAATCCCAGAGATTTTGCGAAGCGGACCAAAGATGATTTTGATATGTAAGTATGTTTTTGAATATCCTCAAGCGTCATATGAGCAATTTCAGACTTATGACTTAAAATGAAGTCTGAAATCTCTTTTTTAGTGTCTTTTTTAGTTAGCTGAAATTCTTCTATTTTTTTTAGTAAAGTCATCTTAATCTCCTTTCATGAATTTAAAAATGTTTCAGATAGTTGGAACTTTATTTCATTTTTTTATCTATTTTGTCCATGACTATGAAACGAATTACCTAATTAGTATGATGGTATTGAAGACTCAAGTAAGATTTGATAAAGTAAGGGTATCACTATTATATCACGAAAGAATGAGGGTAGAAAATGGTTTTAGATAATACTTTTTTATGGGGTGGTGCTGTTGCAGCAAATCAAGTAGAAGGGGGAGTTCTTGAATCTGGTAGAGGGTTATCTAATATCGATGTATTGCCAACGGGGACAGATAGGATGGCTATTGGGAAAGGTGAATTGGAGCATCTTGCTTGGGATGACAAACATTACTACCCTGCAAAAGTAGCGATTGACATGTACCACCGTTACAAAGACGATATTCAACTTTTTGCGGAATTGGGGTTCACAGTTTTTAGAATGTCAATTTCATGGACAAGGATTTTTCCTAATGGAGATGACCGAGAGCCAAACGAGAAAGGGCTCCAATTCTACCAAGAACTTTTTGAAGAACTGCGAAAATATAATATTGAACCCTTAGTCACATTAGCTCATTTTGATGTACCAGTAGCTCTCATCAAAAAATATGGCGGTTGGTCTGACCGTCGCTTAGTAGATG
>DIXV01000108.1 GCA_002436115.1 Streptococcus sp. UBA6071
AATCAAAAGCGTAAGAAAAAGCAAAGATGTGAGGAATTAACTCAATCTCAGAAAGGAGCTATAGAGAGGTTTATTATTAAAGAACCACTAGTTTCTTCTCCCAATAGTGATACAGTTCGGCAGGGTATTGGATAAGATACAGAAAATGTCGATGCTCCTAATCCAAATGATGATCAGCCAGAGATAGAAAATATTGCTGAGCAAGTTCCTGATAACATCGATGACAATAACATTGATGTTAACTTGGATAGTTCTCATGATACAAATGTTGATGATGTTTTTTTTCAGCCAGATATTTTTGATCCAAGGTATTGGGATTCCCTAGATTCTAAACAGATTGATATCTTAGTAGAAAAGGGTCCTAAAAGAGATTTATCAATTTAGAAAGGTCCTAAGGATAGATTTTCTAGAAGGTTTTCTGCATTATTCTATACTAGAATTCTATCAAATGGAGAGCATTGTGATAGAGATTGGCTTGTCTATTCTAAGGAACTCGATAGAGTATTTTGCTTCGGTTGTAAATTATTTACAAAAGGGCATAGAAAGGGTCAATTGGCAAATGAAGGGTATAATGATTGGATACATCTCAGTAGTAGGCTTAAAGAGCATGAGACAAGTGCAGATCATGTTTTAAATATGACCACTTGGTATGAGTTACGTAGTAGGTTGCAAAGTGATCAAGCTATTGACAAAACTGCTCAGCGACAGCTTGAGAAAGAAAAAGACCATTGGAGAAAAGTATTATTCAGAATTGTTTGCATTGTTAAATTTCTTGCCAAGCACAGTCTAGCATTTCGTGGTACTAATAGCAAACTATATGAAGATAGCAATGGAAATTTCTTAGGTTTGATAGAGATGTTGGCTGAATTTGACCCAGTTATCCAAGAGCATGTTCGTCGTATTACAAGTGAAGAAACTCTACTTCATTATCTTGATCCAAAGATTCAGAATGAGTTGATACACTTGCTCGCTTCTGCTATTAAGTCTGAAATTATAAGGAAAATAAAGAGAGCAAAGTATTTCTCTGTCATACTTGATTGTACCCCTGATGCAAGCCACCAAGAACAAATGTCTTTAATTATAAGATATGTGGATTCATCTTCAGATAATATTTCCATAGAAGAATCCTTTATAGGATTTATAGATGTAAATGATACAACCGGGCAAGGACTTTTTGAGGTGCTAGAGAATGAACTAAAGTCTCTTGATCTTGATATTGATGATGTGAGAGGACAAGGTTATGACAATGGGTCAAATATGAAAGGAAAACATCAAGGGGTGCAAAGGAGACTTTTGGATGTGAATCCTAGAGCTTTCTATTCTGCTTGTGGTTGCCACAGCCTTAATTTAACACTTTGTGATATGGCCAAATCTTGTGCTAAAGACTTCTTTGGAATCATCCAACGCATTTATACAACTTTTGCTAATTCCACTAAGAAATGGCAGATTCTGAAAGATAACATAACAGGATTGACTCTCAAGTCAGTGTCAACTACACGATGGGAGAGTCGTGTTGAAAGTGTTAAAGCTATTAGATTTCAATGCGCCGACATTCGAGAGGCTCTACTTCAGGTATTTGACATTAACATATTAATTAATAACAACACATTTTCTCTGGATATCCTCAAAATTTAACTTATCTTTTTTTCTTGTAAATTGCAGGTATCTGAAGTTGATAATGATGTAAAAACTAGCAGTGAGGCTAAAGGTTTGGCAAAGAATGAACTTGGAGAATTTGAATTTATAGTGGCAATAGTCATTTGGTATGAGGTACTGTATGCTGTTAATTTAGTAAGCAAACACTTGCAAGAAAAGGATATGCTTATTGATGTTGCTATTGAAAAAGTGAAAGGGCTAATTTCTTTCTTCCAAGGGTACAGAGAAACTGGTTTCTTAGAAGCATTGGAGGCAGCCAAAGGAATTGCACTTGAGCTGGATATTGGCACAACATTTCGTAAAAAGCGAACAATTAAAAGAAAGAGACATTTTGATGAGAAGGCAGATGATACAAATGTTGCCACACTGTCTCCAGAGGAATTGTTTAGAAGGGAATATTTTATAACATTAGTTGATCAAGCTATTGCCTCGCTTACAAGAAGATTTGAACAATATCAGGAGTACCAAAAGAATTTTGGTTTCTTATTTACTTCTGACTCGTTGCAGTCATTGGATAGTCAGAGCTTAAAATCTTCTTGTGACAATCTTGAAGCAGCCCTTAAAAGAGATGGGAAATCTGATATTGATGCCGATGAACTATATACAGAGTTGAGATTTCTTCAGGATTTCATTCCAAAAGAAAATATGGGTCCTCTTGAAATCCTTAAGTTTCTAAAGCGGCATGATTGTTTTCCCAATGCTGCTATTGCATATAGAATTTTATTGACCATTCCTGTGACCGTTGCATCAGCGGAGCGGAGCTTTTCTAAGTTGAAACTATTGAAGTCATACTTGCGTTGTACCATGACACAAGAAAGACTTAATAGTTTGGCTATGATAGCACTTGAGAGTGGATTGCTGGAGAAGATTAATTATGAGGATATTATTGAAGATTTCATTTCAAAGAACACTAAGAGAATGATGTTATTCAAGTAAAGATTATGAAAACGAAGAGTTCAAAAGGTACTTTTCTTCATATATCGCATTTGCTCTGCAGTATATATATTATCTTTGCTATATTTGGTATTTCGATTCAGGCCTCACTTAGAGCATCGTACCGGGCCTATAAATCTGACGGCACGGCCCTGCGAAGACGGACACGGACACTGGACTCGGGAGAGCT
>DIXV01000107.1:0-3376 GCA_002436115.1 Streptococcus sp. UBA6071
AACAAAAAAAAATGCAGTATTGGAAGCTTTCGGAGCCAAAAAAAAAACAGTATCTAGACCAAAGGATGAGGTTTTCTATAGTTTTGCATCTTTTAAGGCAAGTGTCGGGTTGTGGTGACATTTCTTGCGTGGTTACGAAAGGCATGAATGGAAGTACTGTTCTTTGGGAGAGCATACTTCTGCACATTTGAAAAAGGCATCGTCTCGCAAATCCAAATCTGCGTCCAAAGCTAGTAAAGCTCGTAATGCTAGCAAGAGTAAGAAAAAAACTAATAAAAAAAGAGTTTCCTTATGAAAGGCTTTTTTTGGAATAGCGAGGTCTTTCAGACTTGGCTAAATATAGGTATGTGGCTGAGGCGGTTAAGGAACACAACCTAGATTTTGTGGCTGTAATGGAAACGGGGAAGCAAGACATGTCCAAATCGAATCTCGCACGACTCTCAGAAGGTGCAGATTTTGTATGGCATTGCCTTCCACCAAGAGGTAGATCAGGTGGCATCCTCCTTGGGATCAATGCCACTTCTTTGGATCTATCATTCATAACTGAAGGGGAATTTTATATAAAATTTCAGGTTACAAATAAAGTGGATAAATTCAAATGGATTTTAATGGCAGTCTATGGTCCAGCTCAGGATGAATTTAAATCAAGCTTTTTAGCTGAACTTGTTCGGGCTTGTCAAGAAAATCCGTTTCCTACCCTGATTGGAGGGGATTTTAATATGATGAGATATAGCAGAGAGAAAAACAACTCTAGATTTAATGACCGATGGCCATTCTTGTTCAATGATGTGATTGACAGCTTTGACTTAAGGGAGATAGAGCTTTGTGGTCGTCAATTCACTTGGGCAAATTCTCTGCCTAATACGACTTATGAAAAGCTAGATAGAGTGCTCATGACGACGGAATGGGAGTTCAAGTACCCTTTAGTTACTGCACGTGCTCTGGATAGAGGAATTTCGGATCATACTCCTCTACTTTTAGACACGGGTGAACCATCATACTTGGGACATGTGAAACAATTCCGTTTCGAGCTTAGCTGGTTAACACATGATGACTTTAATGAGAGGGTGACACAGATTTGGAACAAACATGTAAGGGGTAATAACTCAGTGCAGAAATGGAACAATAAGTTGAGTGCCTTGCGGAGGCATCTGCGTGGCTGGGCTTCCAACATAAATGGAATCTATAAGCAGCGGAAGGCTGAATTCCAGGCCACAATCATTGACCTAGACACAGCGGCAGAGGTTAGGGAATTGTCTGAAGGTGAGCGTAACCACTTAGCTCAAGCTCGGGATCATTTATCCAAACTTCTTAGAGAAGAAGAAATTAAATTATACCAGCGTGCCAAGGTCAAAAATATTATGCTCGGAGACAACAACACTAGATACTTCCAAATGGTTGCTAATGGCAAACATAGGAAGAAAAGAATTTTCTCTCTTGATGATGAAAATGGGAAAATAGAAGGACAAGAGAATCTGAAATCATACATCACAAAGTTCTACAAAGAGCTTTTTAGTGAACCTGAGGTGAATGCGTTCAGCCTGTTTGAGGATCAGACTGCGGATATCCCTCAGGTCGTTGAGAGCGAAAATAACCTTTTGACTGCACCTTTTACTGAGGATGAGGTTAAAAAAGCGATTTTTAGCATGGAACATAATAAGGCTCCAGGTCCAGATGGATTCCCAGCTGAGTTTTATCAGAAATTTTGGGATCTCGTCAAGGGGGATCTTATGCAAATGTTCCAGGAACTTCATTCAGGAGAGTTGCCACTATTCAGTTTAAACTTTGGGGTCATAACATTACTGCCAAAAATTCAAGATGCAAATGTTATTACGCAATATAGACCGATCTGTCTCCTAAATGTAAGTTTCAAAATATTCACTAAGGTAGCAACGATGAGGGTGAATCTTGTAGCAAACAAAGTCATTAGCCCGACTCAGACAGCTTTCATGCGTGGACGGAATATCCTGGAGGGAGTCGTCATACTGCATGAAACTGTACATGAGTTACATAGGAAGAATTTGAATGGGGTGATCCTAAAGGTTGATTTTGAAAAAGCCTATGACAAAATCAAATGGCCATTCTTATTTCAAACCTTACGAATGAAGGGATTTTCGCCTAAGTGGATAGCTTGGGTTAAATCTTTCATATCGGGGGGAAGTGTTGCTATTAATGTTAATGATGAGGTTGGACATTTCTTTCAAACAAAGAAAGGTCTTCGACAGGGCGATCCCTTGTCGCCTATTCTTTTTAATATTGTAGCAGATATGTTAGCTGTCCTTGTTAGAAGAGCTAAGGACGACGGCCAAATTAGTGGAGTTGTGCCACATTTGGTTGATGATGGCTTATCAATTCTACAATATGCGGATGACACCATCTTATTCCTTGATCATGACTTGGAAAAGGCTAAGAACTTGAAACTCTTGTTATGTGCTTTCGAACAAGTGTCTGGATTAAAAATAAATTTCCACAAGAGTGAGCTTTTCTGTTTTGGGGAAGCTGATGTTACACGACAGGAATATGTTGACCTGTTTGGATGCAAATCTGGTGACCTACCACTTAAGTATCTGGGGATCCCGATACATTATAGAAAGCTTAAAAATGTGGATTGGAGAGTGGTGGTAGAACGTTTTGAAAAAAGACTCAGTAGTTGGAAGAGCAAACACCTCTCGATAGGGGGAAGATTGACATTGATTAATTCTGTTTTGAGTAGCCTTCCAATGTATATGATGTCCTTTTTCGCCTTACCTAAAGGGGTTCTTAGGAAATTAGATTATTTTAGATCTAGATTCTACTGGCAAGGAGATGAACATAAGAAAAAATATCGTCTCGCCAAATGGACTGTTCTGTGCCAGCCAAAAGAACAGGGTGGTCTGGGTATTCATGATCTACATCTTAAGAATATTGCTCTATTAGGTAAATGGCTTTTTAAATTGTTAACGACGGATGGTATGTGGCAGCAACTGTTACGAAATAAATATTTAGGATCAAAACCCATGGTACAAGTTGAAAGGAAACAAGGAGACTCTCATTTCTGGGCAAGTCTTTTAAAGATTAAGAATGAGTTTCTCAGGTATGGATCTTTTGTAGTAAAAGATGGATCGCAAGTCAGGTTCTGGGAGGACAAATGGTTAGGCAATGATCCATTGATGATCCAGTATCCGGGGTTGTACAACATTGCAAGACCAAAATTTGTATCCATTTCAGAAGTCCTTGCTTCAATGCCTCCAAACATCTCTTGGAGGAGAGATTTGATAGGTCAAAAACTAGTTTCATGGAATCAATTGCTGACGCGCTTGTGTAGTTTTCAGCTATCACGAGGTCATGATGAATTTCATTGGTCCTTGCACCAAAATGGTCAGTTCTCGGTGAAATC
>DIXV01000107.1:3697-4259 GCA_002436115.1 Streptococcus sp. UBA6071
TTTTATAGAGCTATGATACAAACTCCAATACCAAATACTAACAAGAGACTGTGGAAATTGAAAGCTCCCCTTAAGTTTAAAATTTTCTTGTGGTATCTCAGGAGAGGTGTTGTGTTAACTAAGGATAATTTAATAAGCGCAAATGGCAAAGAAACAAATTTTGTTGCTTTTTTCACAAGGACGAGACAATTCAACACTTGTTTATTGATTTCGGTTTTGCGCGTTGGGTCTGGAGTATTGCGCACATTGCGTTGAATTTAGAAAAACCCCCAATGTATATCGCATATGTTTGGTAGCTGGTTGTATGGTGTCAAGAAAGATTGAGGTGAGGTCATTAGTTCTTTCCGAAGCATGAGTGATTGTTTGGTCTATATGGTTGCATATGAATGACATTGTTTTTTAAACAAAAACTTTTATTCTCCTTTATAGGTTATTTATGCAGCTACCCATTGACTCCGTTCTTGGGATATTCTCCATCAGTTCGATACGTAGAGTATAGCTATACTCCCAGCAGTTGGGGCAGGCAGTGAAGTGTTAGAATTTATATGGGCTTGGCCCAATA
>DIXV01000070.1:0-660 GCA_002436115.1 Streptococcus sp. UBA6071
GTTTCCCATCGATTAGCGGCAGGTGTCCGTGTAAAACCACGACCACGGGAAAGGTTATAGGCACGGTTTCCCAGTCCATAAAAATTCCTAGCCGATGCTTTACCAATTTTGACGGTATATTTACCAAGTTTCTTAACCTGTCTCACTTCAGCATGAGTCCGTCTAATTTTATGACGTGCTGAAGCGATATCTCCAAGAATGTCATCCTCTTGAAAAGCACGATCCACTAAACTTGAAGCCTGATAATGAACGGCACGTCCAACCTTTTGACCAGCTGTTCCACCGTTTCGCTGTATGGCTTGGCGTTTCTTAGTTTTTGTGAGACTCTTCTTATCTTTTAAGGACTTTAGTTCCTTTTTTTTGATTTCTTGACGTGCCTTTTGCTTCTGCCCCAAATAACGCTTTTCAGCGTTTGTTTGGGGATTCAAAAGCCGTTCTTCCTGTACTTCAGCTTTCTTATAGCTGTTTTTTGTTGCCTTGAGGTTGGTTTTAGCTTCCTTATACTCACGTTTGGCATTTCGGAGATCTTGTCTTGTTTGTCTTGACAACGTATCACCTCCTAAGCATCTGTAGTCACAAGTTCATAAAGTCTTGTGTGTTTAGGGATATCATTTTCAAAGGGAACAACAACTTGACCAGCAACAATCAATCCAGTTCCTT
>DIXV01000070.1:846-3060 GCA_002436115.1 Streptococcus sp. UBA6071
GTAACGTGTTAACGTTGAGGTCAATGTGATAGCTTTAGACAACGCTAAAAGGTCAGATTTCTTGTGTTTCAAGAGAATCATAAACTCGCTATTTGATACCAACTTACGCCCTTCTTCCTTATTCATTAAGGTTTCAATGTTTTGAGTGATGGCGGTGGCAATTGCTCCATACTTACGAACCCGTGAATAAAGCTCTGTAAAGAAGATAGCTTGTGCCTCTTCCTTGAAGAAAAGCTGAACCTCGTCAAAATAGATACGAGTGGTCAATTTCCCCTGAGAGGCAACTACCTGATTCCAAATATAGTCTTGAATAACCATCATAGCAAATGGCTTGAGTTTGCCTGAAAGCCGTTTGAGATTGAATATCACAAAACGGTCTGCAATATCAACGTTTGTCTCATGCGCAAAGATGTTTTGCGAACCTTTAGCATAGATTTCTGATTTAAGAGCTAATTCTTGTGCTTCAAGTTCAGGTTGTTCTTCAAGAATATCATGCCACTCTTTTAGGGTTGGAGTTCTGTCACTGTTCGCAAAACGCTTGTAGGTTTCACGAGTGACACGGTCAATTATGGTATATTGCACGTCCCCCACCTCATCAAGAATTGATTCAAAGAGCCCCATCAGCAAATTTGATTTGTCCCCGATAGGATCATCATCCTCATCCTTCAGTTGACTGACATCAGGCAAGTCCATCAGGTTCAGATGTGACTTGGATCCAATGAAAATATCCACTAACTGCGCTCCAAATTCTCGACCGATATCTGAGTATTCATCTTCAGGGTCTATAATGATGATACGGTCTTCAAGGTTTTTCAGGTAAGTTGGGATGATTTCCATGGTCTTAACCGTTACAGATTTCCCTGAACCCGAAGATCCAAGCACAACTCCTGAACCTGTGTTAAGGTCAGCCTTACGGTCAACTGTGATAACGTTGTTAGACAGTTGATTTTGACCGTAATAGAGCGCTCGGTCGCTCTCTGACTTAAGGTCAACGTTGGTAAACGGTACTTGAGTCGCAAGGTTAGCCGTAGTCATATCACGAACAAAGCGACGTTTGACATTTAAGAAGGTATGACCGATTGGAAGAATAGTATTTAGACCTTCTTCCTGATAGTAGAAACACTCTTGAAAATCCACACCAACTTTACGAGAAGCTGTCTGAACCTTTTCCGTAATATTTACCAATTCTTCCTCATTTTCAGCCTTGAAGTAAAGGGCAATCAAGACTGAAAATGATTTCTGGTCATTATCGTCAATCTCTTCCTTCCATCGTTTTGTTGATTCGGAAATTTCCCTTGCTCGACCGCTTACCGCCAAATCCTGATCAATCCCTTCTTGAGCGCCTGAACGCTGAGCCTTGACCATTTCAGCCTTGATTGTCGTGTCTGCATTGTTAATCTTCGTCATGAAACCTGACGGCTCATAAGGCTCAGCTTGAACCGTAATTGCCAACTCAACACCAATGTCAGTCAAATTCTTAATCATGCGGTCAGTCAGGAAGGATGGGAAGTTACGGGCATACATGACTTTAGCAACGCCTTCATTAATTCGGAAACGATTTTCCAAGAAATGAAGTCTGTTAGGAGCAATAAAGTCCTTAGTATGCAATTCTGAAAGAGCAATATCCTTAAAGGTATAAGGGAGTTTACGTTTCCCAAGAAGCAACTCCGCAAACACGTCAAGGCGCTCCTTGCCGTCCATTTCCTCAAAAGTAATATCCATTTGAGAATACTGATTTTCTAGTGAGTTGCCTAGTTCGCTCAAATTAGCATCCGCCTGACCTCGGTTATAGGCTTCTGTCTTCAAGGTGACATACTTTTCAACTTGAAAATTCTTTGAATCACTGGAAAAACGACTCTCAATCATCTCATTGTATTCTTTACGGAAATTATCAAAACCATCACCGACCTCATCATACTTAATCTGGTCAACGGCATTGTCTTCTATCCTACGATTGATAACCAAGAGCTGATAAGTCGTCCCTGAATCAAGTGAATTGAGTGCTTCAGCATGTGTATCAATGACATCAATCTTTTCCTCTTGGTTAGCAGAGACATAAGCAACATCACCCAAACGGTAAGTTCGTGACCATTCATTTCTAGCAATATGCATCAGCCCATTTTCAAATAGGCTATTGTATTTTATTGTGTTCTGAGTAGAAGCTTTTAAGGAACGTTTTAAGCGAGCCTTACGCTCCTTTTCAGCCTTCGTCAA
>DIXV01000070.1:3250-5070 GCA_002436115.1 Streptococcus sp. UBA6071
TTAAAATCATCTTTCGTGAACTCCTCTCCTTCCTCAAATTCTGTGATATAAGCCCGTTTTTGGACTTTAAGATTAAACAGTACCTTTTCTTTGACGGATTCATCAAAGCCCAGTCCATAAATGATGAATGGCGGTGCAATGGGAAGCGCTACAAGGTACATAAAAATATCTGAGAGTCCCATTAGTGAGATGGTAGTGGTTAGTATAACCACTATCCCGATGCCAACCATCATGACTAATAGCCGTTTGGTCATTCCAAAGGCTATGGGTCTTTCATAGTTGTCAAATTCCTTCAGGAACTCACTTCCTAATTTATTCATACAACCTCTTTTCTATTTCTAGCTATAATAAAAACACCTTGCTTTGCAAAGTGTTTGTTCAACATATTCAATTTTTGATTACTCTCTGATTCTTCCAATAGTTGCCATAATAGCAACGATTAAAGAAATAATTAAGAGAATTGATAAAGACGTATTATTAAAAGGTTCTAATTCAAAGTTATTGTTATTGGTAAAAACTCTATAAACCGCACAAGCCAATAACCAAAAAATAGATAGGCCAATAAATGAAATTATCCAATTCCATAGAACCCCTAAAATGAAAAATGGAGTGGCTAGCAAGAAACCAAAAATCATCATAATTCCTGAAAAGAGAATTCCAAAGAAAGAACCAATTCTTGACCAAATTGAGTGTTTCACTGGTTTAGGATAAACTGGCGTAGATGGCCTTTCCTGAACTGGAGAAGATAGATTAAAGTGGTTTCCTTCTCGTTTAAAATGGTATTTGGTTTCTGACATGACCTCACCTCCTAATACAATTATACCAAATTCTGAATCATTTTACATGGCATTTAATAAAGTTTTTGCCAAGCGTTGACTACCAATTAAACAGATAATATAAACAACACTTTTAGCAATTGATGCGAACGCCGTCGCTAAATCGCCTTCCGCAGCCTTAAACATATCATCAGTGACGTAAGCAGGGTAGAGTTTGACGATGATGATAAGTAGTAGGCCTTGGAAGGCATATGCTGCAAAGTGCTTCAAGAAATTGATAGTCACAGGTCTTGTCTGTTCAGACATAAAGAAAGCTACGATTAGCGGTGAGACAGCTTTCAAAATATACATTTGGAAGAATCTCATGAAAACTAATACGTTTGAAATCACTGCAGCAATAAATTCTGTAACTACTCCTACTATAAAGACAATCTGTTTAGCAATCCATCCGCTGATGCCTGATGTGTCAACATCAGACTTGAATGTATTACTTGGTAAAACGCCGTTGACAAGAGCAACACCCCTGTTAAAGACAAAAACGATAAAATCAAAGATTTCTGAAATATTGTAAACCAGTAGAAAAGCGATAACATAGCCTAGAGCTACTTCCATCCAAAGCTGAACGGTTAAGCTACCACCTTCTTGCCCTAACCGTTTATTCCATGACAAAATATCAAAGAGAAAGAAGGTTAGAATCAAGATAGCTGCGATTGGTAACAAAGCACCATTAATTTTATCAGCATACTGATCGACTGTTGAACTATATTCAGCTAGAGATTTTGTTATGTTGTCCATTCTCTAGCTCCTTTCACATATTAGCTAATAGATTGAAGAGCTGCAATAATAGCCTGACAGACAGAAGCACCAATAGCGCCAATAGCACCACCATTGACCATTGAGTTTGACCCTTTTTCTTGTCTCATTGAATCGTTGTTGTTACGTCCGCCAAAGAACTCGATAGCTCCTGTGAGCATCCAGCCCAAACCAGTGATACTTACTATTATTTGAACGATTTTAAACACTTTAATTGCTGTATCCATAAGT
>DIXV01000062.1:0-3914 GCA_002436115.1 Streptococcus sp. UBA6071
TTTATCAGCCAAGACCCGATAGGATCATCGGGTGGGGATAATCTGTATCAGTTTACGCCAAACGCCACGGCTTGGATTGATCCTTGGGGCTTATCAGGGTTATGTGGGGGTAAATGTAATGACGCTCGATGTGCGGAGTTGAGGGAAAGAATTTTTAGGAAAAAAGATCTCCTTCTTGAAGAAATTCACAAGTATGACCCAGTGGCAGATGCAATTGGAGCCTTCCCCATGCGTGGTGGAAAATTGACCCAACCCAATGGGTACTTTGAGGAAATGAGCAATTTGAAAAAGAGGTTGAAAAATGACATTGCTGAGTATAAGCGCACATGTAGGGGGGAAAGACCACGATGGCGGTTCTTGGCTTCCTATTCCGCGTAAAATCGATGAGTTAGCAAGCAGGCCTATTAATAACAAACCAAGAAACAGCTTTCTAGAAAAAAACTCAATAGGTGATTATGCAATTTTGTTTGGATTGGGCATCGCAGTAATTGGGGCTGCAATAGTTCCTTTTGATGGACCCGCTGGAGAAGCTGTCATGGGGGCAGCTTTTCTCCAAAAATTATCTACCATGTAAAACATATATATAAGAGAGAAAGATATGAATAGCCTTAAATTTGATATGAGAGATTCACTTATTAACCTATTTTTTGCTGAAGAGAATGATGAGAGTGTACATGAATTTGAAAAGTTATTAAGGAATGGTCTCGATCCTAATAGTACAGTCTTATCTGATGATACCAATCCTAATCAAACATTATTGGAGTATTGTTGCCGTTGGAATAGGGCTAGATATATAGACTTGTTAGTTAAATATCATGTTAATTTGGAGGTATTTACAGCAGATAATGATACTCCCTTGCATTTGTTGGCTTACCAATTTCGGGATATTAGATCAGAGGCTCCTTCCTATATGAATATAGAGGTAAGTTCTGGAATATGTATAGGGCAGAGTTCTACTCCTTATCTTAACCAAACTTATGAGCTACTCTTAAAGAAATTAATTCATCTAATTAACTATCAAGGGTATGCAAAAAGAACAGCGCTGATGCTTGCAGCTAAATCAGGGGCATTAGATATCATTGAGTTATTATTAAAATATGGTGCAGACGTTAATGTATGTGATGAATTCGAGAATAATTGCCTTCATTACTGCCTAATGGAAAACTCCTCTATCACTAGTTCACTCAAGGCAATAAACCTCCTGGTCAGTGCAGGGACTGACCAATTTAAAAAAAATACTTTTGGAAAGACACCAATTGAAACATACCTATCATGTCACCCTCCTTTGGCAGAGACCCCTTTTGGTCAGCTACCTCAAAAAGCTATTTCATATAGAGATATTTTATGAATCTTACTGTTTTGTCAGATAATCTTCTAGGATTTGTATATAAATTTGATACTGAAGGAAAAGAATAGATGCTAAATTTTAAAATTGACGAAAATTTATTGGTGGATTTTATCCTATCTGGGGAAAATGAAGAGAATTTCCATAAGATGGATGAATTACTTAAAAACGGCTTAAATCCGAATAGTAAGTTTGCATTTGATGAAGATAGCCCAGAGAAAAGCTTGGTAGAGCATTTTTGTACTACCGATACCTTGCAATATATAAAACTGCTCATTCAGTACGATGTAGATTTGGAAATTATCTCTGAAGATGGGCAAACTCTATTACATTTTTTCCTTTCTCAGGTTCTTGACGCTGGTCCAAGTGATCATACTCTTTCAATTTACGAATTAATCTTAAAAAGAACCAATCACTTAGTAAATAATCAAGATAATGAAGGAAGAACTGCTCTGATGCTTGCAGCAAAGGCAGGTGCAACTGATATCATCAAATTATTGATTGAAAATGGGGCAGATATTAGCATATGTGATCGAAACGGAAATAATTGCCTCCATTACTGTTTGATGGACAATAACGCTATCGAATTATTATTTGAAACGATAGAATATTTGATTAAGGTGAAAGCTGATTATGCACAGAAAAATTGTTTAGGGATCTCCCCGATTGATCTTTATCTAAAAATGCATCCACCCCTATCAGAAACGGCTTTCAGCCAAAGCAAAGGATGCCACGGAGCTTTGGGGCAACTTAGAGGAGGATAATAAATTATACTGGTTACAGTGTTTTTGGAGGAGGTATCAGAAATTTGTTCTTTGGAGACGGCTTTAAAACTAATCTTCTTGAATCGTGCCGGCGAACTGCTACAAGAAAGCCAATACGGCATTGTCAAACACAGCGCAGATTGGTTTGAACGCGAACCACACCACCTGCCGGCCAAACTCAAAGACCTCAGTCCACAGAAATTGTTCACCTTTGAGTATGATATTCTGGGCTTATTAAAGCAAACCACAGCACATGACAAATTTCTTTAGGTATTATGATCCTCAATATGGACGCTTTATCAGCCAAGACCCGATAGGTTTGTTGGGTGGGGATAATCTGTATCAGTTTGCGCCGAATGCGCAAGGGTGGACGGATGTTTTGGGCTGGAGTAGTCATGCACTTGGCAACAGTCTTTTAACGTTAGGCTCTTTCAGAGGAAAAGGCAAGGGGAGGGACGGTTGGACAAACGGCATATTCTTACCCGGTGATGAGGCCACTGCCCGCTCTGCCAAGTGCGATATTTTTCATCGTGGCTCACATCAAAACTATTCAGATGAGGTAAGTCAGGAGGTAAATGCCATCCGTGATAAATACGAAATGAGTAAAAAAACTAATCAAGATAAGAGCAATGCTCTTGCAGCAATACAAAATTTGCAAGGCCGTATGCACGCCAAGCTAAATCAATTTAACGGTAAAACACCAGAACGACTTTCTTAAAGGGCGGGAGTTTAAAATGAAAAAAACTTATATATATGTTCAAGCAATTATCACGAAAACAAGTATATTCCTAGTAAATTTTATGATGTCTCTTTATGTGAGGAATTAAAATATAAAAAATACCCAAATTGTGCGTGGCTAATTGCAAATGAATACTATGCTGAAGATAATAAGCTGGCTCCTTTGCCAGAGCAAGTTTATGTCTTTATTAAAAGAGTTAAGCAGATTAAGTTTGATTTCTATGTTTACAACGAAAATTTTTTTATTCTCACAGAGAAATTTTTACAGTTTATTCAAAAGCATGGTTTTAAAGAAGGCTATGAGATTTGCCCCGCTTTTTTGGTAAATACGGGAAATAAATCTTTAACTAATAAAAAGTTTTATCTGATGAGAATACCAGATGAAGTACTTGATAAGTATAGGGACTGTATTGAGTATGAAGAGCCGGTTGGTGTGCCAAGACAACTTGGAGATGAAGATATATTGTATAAACAAATTTACACCCATTTAGATCTAAAGATATTGCCATTCTATAAACCAGGGTATAAATATGAGGGATTGGCGATAGATGAAAGTCTGGTGGTTGAAGCCAAAGAAACTTTTGAAATGCCCACAATTTTTTCACCGCAAGAATGGATTGAAATTAATACGCTAGATGAAAGTTTGCTGCTTAAAGGCAAAAAAACTGTTGAAGAGCCCACAACTGTTTCACCGCAAGAAGAGATTGAAATCAACACCCCTGCAAGACCTAGAAAGAGCTTGTACATGTGGGCAACATTGGTACCAAGGGATATGATGCCAAGAGGGTTTTCTCAATATTTTCCTTGCCCATTAACCGAGATTACACTATCTGATCAGTCTCAATACAAAAGAAACACTAGGCATCACTGGCTTAATACCCACCAGCAGAATCCTTTACCAGAGCAGATTTATGCTCATATATCAAGACTCAAGGTCATTAAGTTTGATTTTTATTGTTACAATAAAGACCTCTACCTTGTAACGGATAAATTCCTAAAATTTGCCCAAAAATATGGCTTTACTGAAGGCTATGAGCTGTGTCCAGCTCTTTTGGTAAACCTCAAGA
>DIXV01000062.1:4093-4471 GCA_002436115.1 Streptococcus sp. UBA6071
AATCAACCTTTAACCGACACGCCATTCTATTTGCTTAGAATCAGAAATGAAGATTTAGTTAGGTTCAATAGCCATATTGTTTTTGAAAAAAGCTGCATCTTATCAAGCAAGTACCATTATGAACCCCTTAAAATGTATAAAAATATGTATACCACTTCTGATTTTAAAATATTACCTACAGATGAAGTGATGGAATGGTGTGGATTTGCTGTTGATGAAAGTTTAGTGGCTGAGATCAAAGAAACTTTTGAATTGCCCACTGTTTTTTCAAATGAACAATATATAAATGTTAAGAAAATAATCCATGATGCTGATCTGATATAAGTAATTGAAAGATCACAGACTATAATGTTTTTCAGGTAGTTTAGGCAGGCTACC
>DIXV01000062.1:4753-5003 GCA_002436115.1 Streptococcus sp. UBA6071
CAAACCACGGCAAGCAGGGCAACAACCTCACATAAGGTGGCAAGCTGAATAGCCTGATAGGCGGCATCGTCAACCGCACACCAACCTTTCAGGCTGCAAAACCAGTATTACGATAAATAAACCTAACATGAAATGTCAGGCTATTGATGTTTAAAAGCTAGAAGCGAATGGACTTGAAGCAATTAATGATCATGGAAAGCATGTTTCTATTCGACCCAGTGGCGATATGAATTTCGAAAAATTAATAGAT
>DIXV01000086.1:0-1135 GCA_002436115.1 Streptococcus sp. UBA6071
TGCAAATGCTTGTCCGATAGCGACAATTAAAGGTGATAACGTGGACAAAGCTGTTGCCATTGTAACCATTACTGGCGAAAGGGTTACAATAGCATTTACGAAAGCTTGTAAGACTCCTCCAACCAAACTGACCAAAATGTCAGACAAACCTTGCAAGAATGGGAGTACAGTTCCTTGAGCTGCGCTGAGAGCAATCAAGGCTACCGTTACTGCTGCTAACCCTAAAGCAAATGAAGCAACTCCTACAGGATTAAGCAATGATATCGATCGAGCAACCCCTTTAAAAACTGTAGAGACAGCAGTGCCAATCCCCTTGAATACAGAAGAAATAGCTGTACCTAAGCCAGAGAAGACACCTTTTACTGCTTGCCCAGCCGACTTAGCAAATGTCCCCAATTTTGAAAAAGGGTTTGTAAGGGTTGGTAACTTAAATTTGAACATTTTTGAGAAGTCGAATGCTTTCAGTTTAGCAAGGGCAACAATAGCCAATCCCACGCCAGCAATTAACGGTGTAAATGCCCCAATATTTAATTTTTTAAGAGCGTTAGCAATACCATCAATTGCTGGTTGCACTATTGTCTTAAACTCATTAAATTTTGTTTTGATAGCATCAACAGCTGAATTGACAATATTTCTAAATGTCTCAGAATGTTTGTAAGCATATATTAAACCTGCTACGAGTGCAGCAATTGCGACAATAGCCAGTCCGAAAGGATTTGATAGAAAAGCACCAATTGTTTTGAATGTACTACCGATTCCGCTTACTGCTTTGATGATTCCACCAATAGCAAGCAAGACTGGTCCTGCTCCAGCAGCAATAGCCAGGAGCCACTTTTGCCATTCAGCCATTGGTAAGTTGCCCCAAATGTTTTTCAGGACACGTTTAATATTCTGAACGAATATTTCAACCGCAGAACCAAGATTATTCATCAAGGTTTTGACATCTGCATCAGCAGCACCAAAACCAGCTACGAGGTTCTGTCCAGCAGCAATCATAGACTGGAATGACCCTGAAACAGTTTCACTTGCTTCTTTAGCTGTCGTCCCTGTAATCCCTAGCTTATCCTGTGTAACCCCTATTGCTTCAATCAAAGTATGAAATGGAATATCTTTTACATTCTCAGCAGTTGCTTCC
>DIXV01000086.1:1299-3885 GCA_002436115.1 Streptococcus sp. UBA6071
CTTCAAACGCCCCATTCAATACACCAGACTCATTTACAAGCCTTGCCATTTCTGACTGCGTGCCACCATACATAACACGTATTCGCCACAAATCGCTAATTTGTGACCGTTCTATTAAGAACTGCTCTATGTCACCATAAAGATTAGACTATATCTTGTACATTTCTGTACCCTAGCGCTTCGACTCGCTTGAGTCTACTCTACTCCATTAAAAAAGCACCCTCCGGATGCTCTTTCTGTTTCGATAGTCGTTACACTTTCAAGAATTATAAATTGAACGTTTTCCGTTCTTGTAAGAAAATTGATAACCTCTTGTTAACCCTCTTATTCCGATAGTACCTTTTTTCAACATCAAAGATATGTTAGAAATAGTACACCCAAAATACTCGGCTGCCTCTGAAATACTCGTGAATTCAAGTGTTTCAATAACTTCCAACCAAGCCACATGACCACCGCCACGATTTTTCCTTTGTTCTGCATATCGCGTTACCATAATAGACTCACTTCGCACTCCAATGGTTCCGAAACGTGTGTTGTTTTCCGAATAAGTCGCCCACCTTAAATTTGATATGGCGTTATTCTGTCTATTCCCATCGATATGGTCAACTGTGGGTTTGTTTTTTGGATTCGAAATAAAAGCCTCTGCGACTAATCTGTGTATAGGTACTTTTTTGGATTTATTGTCCTCATAGAGGTCAACTATCAAATACTTATTCTTCTTGTTAACAAACGGACTTTTGATTTGATTTGTTTTATCATTCCTAACCTCTCCTTTTTCGTTAATCGAGTAGTTAGGATTTCTGTCAATTTTCTTCCACATTTGATTTCCTCCACGTATTTATACAATTCATTTTATCATACAAAAAGAGAAAAATCAACTAAAATTCTTGCTTAGCACGGTATTGTCTAAGCAGCAAGGCTTAGAGTTCCACCGTTTTCACTAGGTTTATACTCGGCTATGGTTTTTCTACCGAGTTTCAAATTGTCCAACATCGTATAGTTGTCTTTAGCAAATCCTTGATAAGCGTTCTGAATATCGCCTATCGATGTGCCCATCTTGTTTGCATTGTCAGCCATTTGGACAATAGCCTTGTCCCCATAAGAAGCAGCCTTTGCTGTATCTCCTCCCAAACCCTGTAAAAGTGTTGCAGAGAATGATGTTACTTGTTCCATGTATTTCACACCAGAAACCCCAGCACGTTTATAAGCAGTTTCAGAATTTGCTATCACAGTATTTGCCGAGTCTTTAAATAAAGTATCAACGCCACCAACAGCTTGCTCAAGGTCTGCATAAGACTTAATAACAGCTGTCACTCCTGCTGCTATAGGTGCGGTAATTCCTGCGGTTAATGCACTACCTGCACCGATAAACGCATCCCCAACAGACTTGAGTGAAGTTGTTGTACTTTTGAATTTCTCAACTGATTCCATGGCTTCACGCATGCCAGCTGTAAATTGTGAAGTGCTGGCTTTCAATATAGCTTCTATCGTGTAAGATGACATTAGTAACCTCCTTTCTTGTAATTTTTCATGCGTTGAGCAATTGCTATCAGTTCGCTATTGACTGTCTTGGTAAAGTTTTTCCCAAGTACTGCATTTTTTCGTTTAGCTTCATCATAGAAGTCCTCAAATTCCTTATAGACATATTCTTTTCCATTCCTATCTATTGTTTTGACAACACGGTTTAAATAGGCCTGTAAATATAGTTCTTGTTCACGTTCTAACCTTTGCATGATATGACCACGTTTTCTTAATCTGTATTCATACAAAGTCATTCTTCTGGCTTCATCGAAATCCGAAACACCAAAAAAACCCATGATAGTCGCTATCATGTCCTCGTAAACTTCCTGTGAATCGTTTGAAACCGTTGTTTTTACTGAGTTGCTTTCGCCATCGCTTCCATAATTTTTGCGACTTTTAGTCTCGTCATCGGTGAATTTCTTAATGCAGATAAAAAATCATCAAAGACCTTTTCCAGGTTGTCGCCTTGTTCTTCAAGCCAAGTTTCAATATCTGCTAAGCTAGGGATTGATTTGTTTGTGTGGGTAGCTGACAAGATGATGTCTGCAATGACTACTGGGTTAAAATCTTGAAGATAAACGACTGCTGACTGAATACCCATGCCGAATTTTACACCGCTCCCAGAAACTTCGTAGCGCTTGTCCATTTCTCGGATGAAGTCAATCCCAAAGCTTAAGTCATGTTTTTTGCCGTTAATTTCAATTTGTTTCATGTTTTTTCTCCTTAAAAAATAAAAGAGGGATAAACTCCCTCTTGATTAGCTGATTGCCGTAGTATCTGCGAATGCGTATTGAATAGCCGCTTCTTGTTCTGCTGTCAAAGTAGCAAAACCTTCAGCTGGTTTTCCGTCGATTGTCATTTCAGTAGAGATTGTTTCCAAATCTTCCACATTAGCTGGGACTTCCCAATTTGAGAGCTTCCCTTGACCATAGAGAGCTGGGTACTTAGCACCAGACTTCTGACCAGCAAGGTCGATCTCCCAAACTTCAAGTTTGTCGCCATTAACAACAGAGTCTTTCAACATCTTGTTGAGAGAGTCGCCTGTTGCAACAGCTTCAATTGACA
>DIXV01000086.1:3981-4754 GCA_002436115.1 Streptococcus sp. UBA6071
CGACTGATTCTTTTAACATGATGTTCAAGTTGTCGCGATTTGAAACTGCTTCAATTGACAGTTTTACTTCAAGTCCGCCATCTGATGTCACAGCGCCATCTTTAGTCTTTTTAACATCACTTGAACGCTCGTAGGTCCATTTATGCTCAGTTTGAAGTGCCAGCTTAGCTGCTGCTGATTTATCTCCAAGCTTGCGAAACATCAAAATTTTATTTTTACCATACATTTTTTAATTCCTCCTAATGAAATTTAAATTTAATATCAAGAATGCCATGATAAAGCAGTTCTTGAGTAGAGTTGTCTTTTATGATTTCAGTTGGACTGGTTAAATCCATTGACCATCTTGTATTGTCGATCTGTCGGATTATGGAAAACTCCTTCATGAGTTTCCCAATCCAGTCAGACACCAACTTTCTGTCCTCAGCCTTTCCCCAAACATGGACCTGTGCTGAAACAGTACCTACTAAATAAGATTTCGTAGGCTGTGGCACAATTTGCGTGTAAGAAACGACCATGAACGGATACGATGTGCCATCTTCTGGCAGAAATGGATAAGCTGGCAGCCCTAATGCTTCTGACCGTTTTATCAATTCATCATGAATTTGCTGGTCTGGTTGTTTATTTGACAATTGCAGCCCTCCTTAGTTCCGATATGAATTGCGGTTCAATCTCATCTAGTGCCGGTTTCATGAATGGCCGTGCTTCCATGTACCTTGTTCCTTTCTCTAGATAACCAGAATACTCAGTCCCTGCTTCCACTTTGGCAGCAAATC
>DIXV01000086.1:4953-5953 GCA_002436115.1 Streptococcus sp. UBA6071
TGATTTTTCGTTTGGTTGCACCAGTGGAATAACCTTTGGTAAACACTGCCTTTCTTTTAGCTGAACTTTGAAGCTTTCCTCCAAATTTTTTAACAATAGACTTATGGGCTTTGTTGTTTGCGGCAGTTTGCAATGCCTGTATCAAAGGTTCAGCTCCTCTAATGATTAAATCAGCCATTTTTTACCTCGCTTACATAGAAAGCTGTCATGCCGTTTGAGTGCTTCGGATTTCCTACAATATAAAAAGGCTGACCGTCTATCGAAAGACTATCAACCTTTTCCTTGAAGTTCCTAACCCTAACAATCGTAGTGGCTTCTTTTAACTTATCTCCAAGCAGATTTTGCAACTTTGCACTAATTGTTCCAATGTTTGCTGGCACAACCTTTTCAGTCGTAGTTGTAGCAGCCATTTTCCCAAGTTGCGCATCATAGCGTGGTTTCTCGTCTGCTTTGAGAATAAGCGTACAACGTTTGTCAAATCTCATAACATCTTAAACCCCGCTTGAAAATTACTAGCGAATTGCCGTTTGATGATCTTGTCATATTCCAAAAAATCATCAACAGAAAATTCCATACTCAGACCCTCTACTTTTTGGGATTTCATACCCTCTGAGCCTATTCGGTTGAACCGTTTTACCATGACCTCAACAATGATGTACTGTAAGTCTCCAGGTATCGTATCCTGGTTTGAATAAGCTTTAAAATGAGCTTCTGTCATGTCCTGAATAACAGACAAGAGATTATCTTGCAAGTCATCAGAAATCCCTAAGAGAGCCTTTACTTGCTCAATAATCATCATATCATTACCCCTTTAAGACTTCAATCAAGGCTTCTTTATCAAGGGCAGAATAGCCCTCAATACCTTTATCCTTTGCCGTTGTTCTGAGTTCCTTGACTGTCTTCTCTGACAAGTCAACATCCTCTGTTTTGTGATAGCGCCTCAACAGCATTCCCATATTACTGACCTCCGAATTTGACAACCTTAGTAGGGTCATAGAGG
>DIXV01000086.1:6193-6316 GCA_002436115.1 Streptococcus sp. UBA6071
GTTTTCTTCAAAATGTCACGGTCTGTTTCAATCGCAACATCACGTTTTAGGTTGATGACGAACGCACCATATTTAGCAACGTCTTCTGTATCTGTTGCGTCAGCAGAAACTTTAACAAGGAAA
>DIXV01000112.1:0-1254 GCA_002436115.1 Streptococcus sp. UBA6071
AAAACTATTAACATTTCAACTAAGGATATTAAATTTGTTGTCTTTTGAAATTTCTTTGACGTGATTTTTTATCTCCCTTAAACGTTTTAATATAGCAAGGACTAGCTGATAAGTTGTCAGTTCTTCATCAGATAACACCAACTGCCAAACCTTATAGAATTTCCCTCGATACCTGACATATACTCTGCACCAATGTTCAACACCGTAGCCAGAATGTTCGATGCGATCTAATTTAATACTCTTGATTTTAACCATTTGAATACCTCCTCACTTATATATTCGTAAATAAAATCAAAAAAACACAAAAAGTCCTCAAGATTTCTCCCGAGGACTTTTTGTATCTTATCTAAAAGTAGCAACTTCTTTCTTTTCAATTAGACGATGTTTCCGTAAACTTCACCACCCTCAACTTTTGAGCAAACATAGGCTAATGATCCATTGTTCATAAATGAAATCCAGTAATAGCCATCAGAGTTTGCAGAACCTACAATATCAACCGTCTGCCCTTTGCGAAGAACTCCAACTTTTTCACCCCTTATGCCGGCCTCTTTTCTGATATTAATATCATAGAGGGCTGTAAAGGTTTGTTTTTGCGCTATATCATTTCCCTTGACTTGACTGGCTAGTTGAGCAAGCTCAGACGTTACATTCTTGAGTTGACTATCTACTAATGTTTTAATCTGTGTTACAGCGGTCTCAGCTCCACTAACTTTACTGTTTATTTGGTCAAGTAACTTCTTGATATCCCCAGTTTTGTCCCCGTCATAAGTGGTATCAGTACGCAACCCTGCGAAAATATGGCGGTAAACTGGTGCGATGGTTGAATAGTTTTCAGATGGAAAATCTGTACCATACGCCTTTTTATATCTGTCATTGACATAGTGTAACTGGTCAATATTTCTAAACCCTGTAACCGTATTGGTTGCGGCGTTATATAAAAATACTGCTCCTTTCGTGAACTCGTTGTCCCCTTCTTTTACGGTAAATACGAAACTTCCGTACATATTTGTTCTCCTTTTTATATCATTGTTATTTTGTGATGTAGTTGTCTGAGTTGTTTGTGTGGTAGTTTTTTCTACAGGGGGCTTTATCCAACCTATCAGTGTCTGTACCTCACTGATGTCTGAATAAGCCATAGCCTTTGTGTTGTAGACAAGACGTTTCTTTTGTCTAACCCATCCGCCGTTAACCAAAGCATCTGAATTACCGTCTACATTCTGTTCTAGTGTGCGTGGTTGTCCTCCGCCTTCTTTC
>DIXV01000112.1:1476-2193 GCA_002436115.1 Streptococcus sp. UBA6071
GCCTTCTTTGAATACTCCGCAATGTCCATAATCATGATATGGAGACCTAGAGACGAACATATCCCCCTCTTCAAAAGTATAGTTCTCCCCAGTGAAATAAACCACTGTCAAGCCCATACTTTTTGCCTTAGCCAATAAATCTATAGCATTAGTATATGCAAGGTTTTTTTCATTGTTAGTTGCCCATCTTACAAGGTTATCTAGATAAGAAACGCACTGACCGCCATAAGGATTTGACGGGACAGTGACTTTCTGATTAAGTAGAGACTCTGCTTTAGTAATAAATTGTTTTTGAGTTACCATTACCTACCCCACAATCTTATTTTCAGATTCTTCACTTTCTGTCTTAAGCGTTTCTGACGGTGTAGCCTCAGCCATTTGTTGTAAGGCTTTAAGCTCTGCTTGAGCTTTTTTAGCCTTTGCCTGATTTTTCTTTGAGGCTTTCAATGCTGTTAGATACTCTTGTGACTCTTGAGAGCTTGTTGTGAAGTTGTTATTTTTCCACCAAGCTAAAATCGTGGAGACAGATGTAAACGCAATCGTCAATGCGTTTGTCAAATCTTCGTCAGAAATCGGCAGAACAGACTTACCTGCAAGGACAAGACCTTGATTGACTAATGCAAGCAATACAAGTGCTGTTCTAATCCAAGTGCCTGTTGATACGTTTTTAATATTCTTCATTTTGTAAACTCCTTTTTGTTTTGAATTCTTTTTTTA
>DIXV01000112.1:2307-5979 GCA_002436115.1 Streptococcus sp. UBA6071
CTTTTTGTTTTGAATTCTTTTTTTAACTCCCTAACATCTTCCGACAAATTTTTTATTTGTTCTGTTAGTAGTAAAATAGATTGACTTTGTTTTTCTTGCTCGTCCATCCTACGTGTAATATTTGTAACTGCACGCTCAAGATATTCTTTCTTGATTTCTAATGTGTTAATTTTGTTTGCTTGCATAATGCTTTTTTGATTTATGGAATTATAAAAACCATATACGACAATCGAAAAACCAACTAAACTTATAACCATTTGAATCTCTGGTGCCATACAAAAAAAACCTCCTCTCATCCTTTTTATTTTCATATCAATTACTTACCGCTTCCAAAACAGGCATTCTATCTCCAGTTATCCAAGTGGACGTCCCAGACCACACACGACTACCTGTTGTTCCGTTCGTAAAACGTATAGAACCGTCTGGTCTAAAATATAATATCATTGTACCATTAACTGCTGCACTTGAGTTTCCAGCAACTAAACAGACTGATTCGCTAGGAGGCCTAAAACCATAAGGTAACGTTTCAAACGCTGTTTGATACTCTGCTGCATCGATTCTAACAATTTTACGTACAACATTCAATGTCACAACATCGCCAATTCTATCAAGTCTACCTTGAAGGCCATAAGGCAACGCAAATAGTTTCTCAACTCTAACATTCTGTTTGATGTAGTCTGCGTTGACGATTGTATAAGAACCGTCAAATCCTATCGAAAACATTTTACCTGATGCTGCTGCACCGTGAGAAGTTGAAAAAGCAATACCAGTCTTTCCTATCGCAAATGCATATTCGCTAGCACCGCCAAATATTTTATTTTCTTGAAGAGTAAAACCAGAATATCCCTCAATTGACAAATTTGTTAGAGTGCCAGCAGTTGTATTTACAGTTTGCCAGTTCAACTGTCCAGACATTGAAAAAGATTGTGTTAAAAAATCCCCGCTAGGTGCAAGATACTCATTTGCCAAAAATATCGTTCCACCTGTAATGTTTCCCAAATCTGCTGATAATGCAGAAAGCTTATCGACAGTCAACTTGTTAGCTGTAACAGCGCCGTCGACAATCATATCTGAATTGACTTTGACCTTGTCACCTATCTTCTGAGCCCAAGTTGGGTCAGCAGCTATCATGGTTGCGTATGTGTCGCCAGTCACCTCAGCTCCAGACTTTGTGACCGTTCCGTTTGCGTTCAAGTCAATCGCCGAGCTAGGAAGCTTTGTGGCTAATTCTTCCATGACCTCCTCTGATGCAGGCGCACCGTCGTTTATATTAATAATTGATATTTCTTTTTCAAGGAATATATCTGAATTAACAATTATTTTTAATCTGATCTTAGCTTTTTCGTCAACTAAATCTTGATAGTCTACATTTAAACTATCATCTAATGAAACCAATTCATCATTTAGGTACCATTCTTGGCGCAAAAATGATGAATTTATACCATCCTTTTTAAAAACAAAAGATAGTGTTGTCTCACCTTCTCCATTTTTGAGTATTGTACCTTTACTACTAATAAAATCAACCGAGTAAACATGATTAACCAAAGCCTGTTGCGCTGACTGAGATTGCTTTGATATAATATTTTCTAGTTTTTTAAAGTTAGAAAATGTGGTTTTGTTATTTTTGGGATTTGTAAAACTTATCGTCTGTTCTGAAACCCTTGCTTTTACAAGCAAAATAGGATGAAAACCGTCATCATAAATCTGTACAGTATCACCAATTCCCAAATCCCCAAAACCATCAACTTCATATGTCACGTTTGGATATGCGTTCTTTTTTAATTCACGATAAGCCATTGCACGTATAACATCAGGATTTGAACTATCAACAGTCATATCTTTTCTTATCCACTGATCGTTGGTAGTTGTACTAGTAAAAGTCGATGGATACATCTGCATAGAAAGAGGAGCATATAGCCCCTCTCCGAATTGGTAAAATTCACGCTCTCCTTTTTCATTAACCACAGACCAATCATCTAGCCCAGAAATAGTGACAACATTTCCATTTTCGTCTGTCCCCGTTGGTCTAACCATATTGTAGATATTTGTTTTATCTACTGTGCGCATTAATGTGTTCATATTCTTTCCGTATTTGAGTATAGTAGAACTGTTTTCACCTACACCTTGATGATCATCATCATTTTCATGATAAATATTTACTTTAAAATCTTTTATAGAACTATCCGAATTTAATCGAGTATCAAAGTCAAGCTCTGCACCAAACTTTGTTGCAAGACTTAGCAAACGTGAAAGTTTGGTATCTTGCCCATCCCATTCAAGCATTAGTTTTTTATCTGAGATTTCATTTATACCTATTGATAACTTCGCAAAGTTCAACAAATCCATTTCATTGCAATATTCAACAAATAACATTTGTCTATTGGCTTTGTATGGATTAGCATACTCATTGATAAGTTCTAAATTTAAGTTAATCCCATAGCATGTAATTGTTTTTTCATTCTCTTCTATTTTTCGGATAGTATGCAGATAAGTTCTTCCGTCATATTGAAAAGAGACGAATGATTTTTCATTAAGATAATTGTACGCTCGTTTTTGTCTAACGTCAGAAGAAATTGATTTTTTGAATACAGTGAAATCAAATGTACTAGATGCCGTCTCTAGATATCTAGTCCATGTATCATTGAAATAATTCAATGTATCATATTTATTATTATCTATAAATGCAACTTTTTTTAAGTTTGCATCATGTATCGTCAATAACATATTCTACAAATACCTCTCTTCAAATTTAATCGATACTTCTGGCTTTGATTTCAACCAGCTCGAACAATAAATCTCAAGCTGAGAAGTTCCTGGTGGGATTGTTAAGAATGTTGAACCATGGACCACATCGTTAATTTTTTCAACACCATTTACTGTAACAGTATCATTCTCACTGTTTACGAAAATCTTATCATCAGACGAATACCTGTTTGGCACATCGTTTAGTGCATTTACAAAATCTTTTCGATACATAATTCCATCAAGATACATATGAGACACAAGTGGATTATTCCCGATAGCACCTAGGGCAACATGTATTTTTGACGATTTCTTATTTAAGAGCTCTGGAATAACAAATTCTTGATAAGAACCAAACCAATAAGCAGTTAATCTGTTATTGTTTCGTTTTATGTCTGAAAACCCTCTGTTTTGGTTAAATGGGTTATGTTCATCATAGTGTGTCCCTGTGAAATTCCATTGCTTGATAATGTTATAACCGCCTTTGCCATCACTTGCCAAGATGTTGTATTCACATCCCAATCCTTGAGACCGTTTGAAAGTTTCGACACCGTACAGGAAATTCCCATCAGTGTCCGATACCATGACTTTTAAAAAACCATATTGATTAGGTGCGCCATGCCAAAAAATTTGTCGCCACCAAATATAATCGTTCAGAGAACCAACACTTCCTGAACTATCTGCAGGTATATCCCATGAGGCACTAGCACCATTATTTCCATTAGTACCACCTCTATCAGACAGTACAATATGACTCCTATCCCAAACATTTTCTATAGAAAGCGTTCCGTTTAAAAATTGCGATCTATCATTTAGTATTGCGACGTTCTTAGAAGAGGTATGTAATCCTGTAGAAATGTAGCCACCTCTATAATCAAACAATATTTCTGACTGCGTCACTTTTACTGCATCTACTTCTTCAATGTCTCC
>DIXV01000112.1:6121-7896 GCA_002436115.1 Streptococcus sp. UBA6071
TCTAAAGCTCCTGTTGCATTAACAATCCCTACATAACCGTTTTCTGACTTATTTTTTATGTCAACAATAGGAAACGCATCAACATTGCCATTGTTTACCAAATCAAAAACTATTTTGTCATCATATACTTTTGGTGCATCAAATTGCATGTATGATATAGAGTGACTCACCCCATCAGGTACAATGAATTCAATGTTAGTTTCATCATACCAATCAGAAATCCCATCAAGCTCAATGTCTCCACTAGGTATAGCCATATAATACCTATCAGGCTCATCTGGAAGTTCCAACTTGTATTCTCTTTCAGCGTGAAGAAATGACGTCACTTGTTCCCTTATTTTGTTAAGATTGGTATTGTTTGAGGTTGGATATTCGATAGTATCAACGAATCCCATAGCAGTCATGTCACGACTAGCAAGACTTACCTTGACTTTAATAATTTTTGCACCAAAAGCGACTTCTTGGACATTGACTCCAATCTTAGGTGCGTCATTCGTTGAGATACCTCGCTCATTTCCAATTGTGCGCTCGATTTTTAAAATATTTAAAAAGGGTGATAAGTCTACACCCTTATATGTAAATCTGGACATCTACCTTATCCCCCTTAGTAAATCTTCAATTTGTTGTTTGTCGCTCTGATAGCTAGTCATATCATCTCCAACCGTTCGCACAAACTCCCTACCGTCAATTTCAAGAACAACATCCCTTGCGACTAGATTTTTTATAGTTGACAATGCTTCTTTGATAGCTCCGATTTCTTCGCTATCCTGTCTGCGATATGTGACATCAACAGAACTAGTGGTGCTTCCAGTATCAAAACTGTAAGCTAGATTATCACTCATCATGTCGTTGACTTTCATGTTAAAGCGGTCAATGTCGTCAAACATGCTATTCATAGCGCTGGTAACGTACTTGCTACTTCTCTCAATACCAACTGCCACACCTTGTCCGATAAAAATACCAACTTTATCACGGAACAAACGAGATGGAGAGTGGATTTTGGCCTTTGCTTTCGCTGCTCTTTCCGCCTGTGCTACAAGTGCATTAGCTGCTGCCGTTACAGAACCAAGTGCAGAATACATACCTTGAGCCAAACCTTGACCAATCATCGCCCCGACATACCTCATTGAACCAGTTCCAGCCATGCCAGCCGATCTAATAGCACTAATAAGACTGTTCATTGCGGTTTTAGATGGACCAATACCACTTATTATCCCAGAAGTCACTCCGTTAGATACACCAGTTCCAGCTTGTCGTCCTGCTGAAATCAATTGACTTGATGAAGTTCTAACAATAGATACCATTTGATTCATACCTGAACGAACAGCTGAAGTAGCTTTTGAAACTCCAGAACTAATCGCACTTGACATGCTATTTGCTGATGAAGCTGTTGTATTAAAGCTTGATGAAACTGAATTAGAAGACGTCGAAACTGCCGTAAAACGTGACACTAAAGATCCAACTAGACCGCTTATTGTTGCCAATGATGCACTAACTGTAAGAGCTCTTCCACTGAAGCTTGCAAATCCGACACTAGCAGAAATCAATGCAGGTGTAATTGTCATCAATTGACTCTTGAATGCTGAAATAGGTGCATTAATAGCTGACAATCCAGAAATTCCAGATACTGCATTAGAAGAGAATGAACTGAACCCAGCTGCAGCTGTTGTCATCGTGCTCGGAAGCTGTGATAAGTTTTTTTGTATCGTAGTTACTTCACGAGCAAAAGTTGATAATGATGCTAATGCAAGAACTGAACTTAATGCAAATGTAGC
>DIXV01000112.1:8109-8852 GCA_002436115.1 Streptococcus sp. UBA6071
TCCTAAAGTTGACATTCCACTTGCGTGCGCTGCCATATCTCCAAGGCCTGTTGCTGTTGCTGCCAATGTACCTACCAAGTCACCAAGTTTGAGATCAACAAGTATTTTAATTCCTTGTGCCATTTCTTTAACGCCTTTTCCAGCGTTAAGAGCAGCATTACCCATACTTTCAAAGATACCAGCGACTCCGTCAAGCACATCACGAATAGCAGATCCAAACGACTCCACAACACTTCCAGCGCTTTCAAGAATTGAACTAACTTGTTCTCCAAAAGTTTCGAGTAGTTGAGTGAAACTATCAATAACCGGACCGACTTGACTAATCAGATTGTTGAAGGCCTCTACAACTCGGCTAAGAACTGGAGCAACAGCTTGAACCATTTCCGTCAAGCTTGGAATAAATGGAGCTAGTGCCTGAACGATTTGAACAATTGCACTTGAAACAACTGAAACAACCGTGCTGAACATGCTTGTGATGCTTGGGATGAAAGGAGCTAAAGCTTCAACAATTGAAACAATAGCTCCAGAAACAACAGTAACGACCTGAACAAAAGCATCAGATAAAATTTGCACAATTGGAGTGATTGCTGTAATGATTTGAGCTGCACCGCCAGCGATAGCTGTCACTAAACCAGAAACTGCTGTAATAATTGATGGCAAAGCTGCAACAATAACAGCGACTACTTGGGTCACTACTGCACCCAAAGCGGTAACAAATGGAGAAGCAGCTGCAAATGCTTGTC